>NZ_JAUBTK010000025.1:0-83659 GCF_036702455.1 Microcoleus sp. D2_18a_D3 | reverse complement strand
AGATAGTCTAGATGGAAGCTCATAATGGTAAATGTATTAGTATGTACATTTTACACCATAAACTCAGGAGAGCCGTCTTGAGTTCCGGCTGCGAGTGGGTAAATATCCGATACTTTTTGTAGAAGATACGGATAACCAGGTATATGTTGTGACTCAGATTGGTTCTCGCGGTGATGTCTATAAATAAGGGCGATCGCACTTAGGGGAAGATAAGGGCGATCGCACTTCGGGAAGATAAGGGCGAGCGCTGATTATTAAGTAAAAACTGCTGGAATTAGCTTAATTCCCTTCTGAAAAGCTACATAAACTCTGTGTCTTCCACTATAAACTTCGTAAGGAGGTTTACCCTTATGCAGGGCTATAGGATCTGTCTTGGAGTGGAGTAGACTTGAGATAGAGTCAGGAGAATTTTCTATTGACTTTATTTTTCCCTCATTGAGTTCGCTTCTATTAGGAACTCGAATATCTGACATTTGTACAGGTCTAGTTTCCATGTTTTTTTTCCATATCTTACTAATTTTTAATTCCTTTGCTAGGCATCTAATTAGCTAGACACTCTATATATTTCTAAAATTCTTCTTCATATTTTCCCTTGCTCACTGCATTTTTTTGTGAAATATAATTGTCCATCGCCACTTTAATTTGCTTGCACTTTTCCCGCATCCTATCTTCAGTAAAAGCTAGACGATTGAGATCCATTTCGCCCATACTTTTTGCTGTGATACCCCTAGTTAACTCTTTAAAGCTTAGACGAGCAGAGCTAGATTTGTTTGTCAATGTAAGAAGTACCTGTTGATCTTGTTGAGACGACTCCCAATGAAAAATGTTTGCGCTCATCAAACCCATTTTTTGGGCAAGTTTTTCCTCTTCTTCAGTCAAAATCAATTGGATATAAGATTCGTAGTAAGTTCCGCCAAAAAAACCTTTTTTCTCTTGACGATCTATGGATAATTTCATACTGACATCCTCCCAAATTACTTATGTAGTTACTAGCAAATAATAAATTTAGGCAATTAACAGGACTTTTTCCTTTTTTCAGGGAACCAATCGCGCCTTATTAATCCCTCTCCCATCCTTCCCACTACCCCATAGTAGATTAGAAGAAGCGATCGCAACTTTTCTCAATCAATCCTTCAATTTTTTAAGCGTAGTTGCGTAGTAGTCAGCTTTACGCAAAGCCTCACCCTTTGAGTCGGCTTTACCAGCAGACTCACTGCCAACATATACTTCGCCAGTACCTTTGTCCCAATAAACATAGTATGTAGAACCGGATGGCGTTTTAACTTCACCAATTTTATCTTTAGCCATTGTTGACTCCTAGTCAGGTATAATCTACATAATGTGCGAAATTCTAAGTCGTGTAATTCGGAACTGTCGGGACTTACCCCAGACACCCCGCAAATGCCAGAAATATTGACAAGCCCGGTTGTAGCACGATCGACTTCAGTGCAGCCAACCTCTACTCCAAAAATCATACAATGACCCCATTGCGCCATCGCCCACCCACTCACTTTAGAAAATGTTATATTTTGTTATCTAAAAAGTTATAAAAAATAAGTTATAATCAGTAAAAATTACCCCAGACGCGATCTATGGAGCTTAACGAAGTCTTAAGATTTGCCGATGAAAAAGTTTTTTCTAAAACAGGGAAGCACTTAGACGACCTACAAGAAGCTATTTTAAAAGAAGTGATCCAAGGTCGAAAATATGCCACCAAAATAGCGCAAGACCGTGATTGTAGTGAAGGTTATGTTAGAGTGGCTGCATCTGAATTATGGAAGATACTATCAGATGTCTTCGGCGAAGAAGTTAGCAAAGTAAATGTTAGAGCGATACTGGAAAGGTCAAAATTTTACACTAATTTTTCACCAACTATTGGAAGCGAGAATGTAACAGTTAATAATAACCTCAATGTTTGTCAAGAAAGGGCGAGAAGTCCAACAAAACCCCAAAACCCTCAACAAACTCCTAAACAACTCCACATTGACTTAGGCGACGCACCCGAAATCTTCACCTTTTTCGATCGCACTTCCGAACTCTCCACCCTCGAAAACTGGATAACACAGGAACATACTCGCTTAATCGCACTCCTGGGAATCAGCGGAATCGGCAAAACAACCCTCTCCCTAAGCCTGATCGATCGCATCAAAACCCAATTCGATTACGTCATCTATCGCAGCCTCCGCTTTTCCCCAACCCTCGATGCAACCCTCACCAACCTGGTGCAAATCTTTTCCCAACAATCAGAAACTCCCCAAAGCATCGAAACCAAAATTTCCCAAATCCTCGATTACCTGCGAAAAAACCGATGTTTGATTGTCCTCGATGACGTGCAGATGCTTTTGGGCAGCGGACAAATCGCAGGACAATATAAAACTGGATATGAAGATTATCAGTTATTTTTTAAACTAATTGCCGAAGTTTCTCATCAAAGTTGTTTAATATTGAATAGTTGGGAAAAACCCAGAGAAATTGCCAGATTATCAAAAGATAATCATCCCGTGCGATGTTTTGTATTGGGAAGTTTAGGAGTAGCAGCTAAAGAGATTTTGAACTCACAAAAGTTATCCGATCAGGAAACATGGGAAACATTGATTGATATTTATCAAGGAAATCCCCTGTGGTTGGAGTTCACTGCAACGCTGATTCAAGAGTTGTTTGGGGGGAGAGTTTCTGAGTTTTTGCAGTGTGAGATGCCGATTTTAGATGAAGGGTTGCAATCTCAGTTATCTAAACCTTTTGGCCGTTTGACTCCGGCAGAGTTGGCAGTCATGACTCACCTGGCTAATCAACCTGAACCCGTTGCTGTGTCGCAAATTTTCAACAAAATACCATTTTCGCCGTCAGAAATAGTCAATGCAGTGCGATCGATCGCAAATCGCTTTTTATTGGATACGCAGGAACAGGAACAGATAACTTTGTTTAGTTTAAATCCCGTGCTGAAACAGTATGTAAAAACTCAGTATTCTTAGTCCGCCTACGCGGACTAAGTTTGTGTAGAAGCGGTTTCAACCGCCGACTGATAAAGGGGGTAACAAACCCAGATTTAATGTAAGTGCGATCGCACCCACTCTCTAAACTCTCTAATTCTGGCATTCTCTCCCTTTTCTGAGTCTAAGTGCATAAACTGTGCGAGTTCTTTGACAGGAAACGAGCCAAATGCCAAACTGGTTTCCGATTCGACATAACCCGTATCATTTAAAATATTAATTATTAGTTTCCCCTTCTTCCAAACCCAAACCTCCGGCACTTTAAGTTCCGCATAAACCGCCATTTTATGGATAGATGAGCTAGTCAAATCAATTTCCACAGCTAAGTCTGGCGGCGGGTCATTTTTGAGGTCGATAGTTAACTTTCCCCGCATTAAAGCTTCATTTTGGATATAAAAACATTCATCAGCTTCGTTGCCCGCTTTTTTCGGTTCCGAACGCCAAGTAGATGATTTTAATCCGATAATTTCAATCCCAATTTCCTCAGAAAGGGCTACAATTAATCGTCCGAGAGTCCAGCTATACCTCTCATGTTCTGGTAAAGGTACCATTAGTTCTAAAGTCCCTTGGTAGTAAGTCATGCGCGGCGTTGAACGTTCCGCAAATATTTCTAACAAGTGTTCGTAGGTTTCCCAACTGATATCATGTAAAACCAGGTGAGAACCTGCAAGCTCTTCTTTACTGTACGCCAGGGTTGGAACCATTGCAAATACTCCACGAGAACTTTAACTCTATTTTACTCTATTGAACATTGGACACGTGCGATTCCCTGCGGGATAGCTTCGCTTCACGCACTTTACCAGATTGATTCAAGATTCAAAATAAATCCGGGAAGAACATCTTCACCTGATACAGCGGCTGGAGATTCTAGCACTTCCACTTCTTGATTCTGACGGTAAATTTCTACTTGTCGCGACTTGCGATTAATTAACCAACCTAAAACAGCACCGTTATCTCGATATTCTTTCATCTTATCCTGAGTTTCTTTCAAACTATCGCTGGGAGACATTAACTCGACGACAAAATCAGGACAAAGGGGGGGGAATTTCTTTTGTTGTTCGCGGGTTAGTCCATCCCAGCGTTCTAATTTTACCCAAGAAGCGTCAGGAGAGCGATCGGCCCCATTGGGAAGTTTGAATCCGGTTGAGGAATCAAACACTTTACCCAATTTATGTGACTCATTCCAAATCCAAATCTGTGCTGTTAATCCTGCATTGCTGTTTCCAGTTTCTCCTCCTGCTGGTGACATGATAATTAATTCTCCTTTCGCTGTGCGTTCCAATCTAATATTTTCATTCTCCTGACAGAGTTGAAAAAACTGATCGTCTGTTAGCTTAATAATTGGATTGAGGTTGAGGGTGAGGGTAGTCATAGCGGTATTTTATCGTGGCTAAACGACCTTTATTAACGATGGTAACATATCAAGTCAGTCTTGAGGGCGATCGCTTCCTACTCATCAAAACCCTCCCAAAAATATAAGGACACAGCAATGCTGTGTCCCTACAGATTAAAGGCTATCGTCCGAAATTCGGAGGTTTATTCTACCCCCTCAATCCGGTCTTCCACCTCCTGATACAACTCACGCAGACGATCCAAATTGTTCTCCGAAGTTTCCCAATAACCCCGGCCATTCACCTCAAGCAAAGTGCTGACAATCTTGCGGAACGAATGAGGATTTAAGTTAAGCAAACGCTTCTGCATCTCCTCATCTTGGATAAACGTAGTGTTGACATCCTCATACACCCAATTATCCACAGCGCCCGCCGTCGCACTCCATCCAGTTGTATTCACCAGACGCTTAGAAATCTCCCGCACGCCTTCATAACCGTGCGACAACATCCCCTCGTACCACTTCGGATTCAGCAGCTTAGTCCGCGAATCTAAACGCACGGTTTCTGATAGCGTCCGCACCTGCGCGTTGGCTGTGGTTGTATCAGCAACAAAGGATGTTGGTTTTTTCCCATCTGCGCGCAAACTGCCGATCAACTTAGTCGGGTCGGAGTCGAAATAGTGCGACACGTCGGTTAGGGAAATCTCGGCAGAATCCAAGTTTTGGAATGTCACTTCCGCAGTTTTCAAGGATGATTCAAAAATCTGCCGATCTTGTTCCATTGTTCCCGGATTGTCGGAAGAAAAGGCGAAGGATTTGCGAGTTAAGTACATTTCCTGCAACTCGGCTTCGCTTTCCCAAGTGCTGTTTTCCACCGCCAAGTTGACGTTAGATGAATAGGAACCAGAGGCATTGGAAAATACGCGGGTTGCTGCTTGCCGCAGGTTAATTCCCATTTCTTCCGCTTGCTTCAGGGCGTGTTTGCGGACGAAGTTCATCTCTAACGGTTCGTCGGCTTCTGCTGCCATTTTCACGGCTTTATCTAACAAATTCATTTGGTTGATGAACAAGTCGCGGAATACGCCGGAACAGTTAATTACTACGTCGACCCGAGGGCGTCCCAACTCTTCTAAAGAAAGCAATTCGAGTTTGTTTACCCGGCCCAATGCGTCGGGAACTGGCTTCACTCCCACCATCCACATTACTTGGGCGAGGGATTCGCCGTAAGTCTTGATGTTGTCGGTTCCCCACAACACAACGGCGATCGTCTCTGGGTAATTTCCGCCGTTATCAACGCGCTGTCTTTCTAACAGCCGATCGACTACAACCTTAGCAGACTTCACCGCCCCCGTTGTAGGGATTGACTGCGGGTCCAAAGCGTGCATATTCTTGCCAGTCGGCAAAACATCCGGGTTGCGAATCGGATCGCCACCGGGGCCAGGCAGAACATACTCGCCTTCTAACGCGCGCAACAAAGCGCCTAATTCGTTGTCGGCACAAACTTGCTGCAAGCAGAATTCCAGATACTCAAACAGCGGTTTAATCGGTTCTGGATCGATTTTTTTGTAACCTGCGGCGTGCAAGGCTTCAACCCAAGGTGTTTTCTTGCCCATGTTGAAGAAATTCAACTTAGAAACAAGGGAAACTCGGCCCTCAGCGTCGGTTTGTTCCTTCACCAAAGCGCCAACGGCATCCCGACAGGCCAAGGTGATGTTTTGCAGCAATTCGACATCACTTAAAATGCCTTTGTCGCTGTTAGTGTAAATTTCGCCGATATCGCGTCCGAGACTGTTAGCAATAATCCGTGGCAAGCTGATCAGCCCGTCTTCTTCGCGGTCTAAATTGGCGATATTTACCAAAGTTGCGATCGCCTCTTCAGCAGTCGGCGGCTTACCGATAACGTGCAAACCGCAAGGTAACAACCGCGACTCAATCTCCATCAACTTGCGGTAAACCAAGCCAACTAAATTGTCCCGTTCCTCCGAAGTCATTCCCGCAGCAACCCCTCTTTCTTGTTCGGGAGGTAGGGCGATATCTTTGTCCAAATTCACCAAACGGCATTTTTCGACGATCGCATCCACAATCGGCACACCGCGCCCAGTCTCTTTCAAAGTTTGATAAGAAGCAATTAACTCGCTGAGTTCCTGCAAACCTTTGTACAAACCAGCATTTTCAGCCGGAGGAGTCAGATAGCTGATTGTTTCAGCATAACTGCGGCGCTTGGCAATTGTTGCCTCGCTGGGATTGTTGGCGGCGTAATAATAGAGGTTAGGAATTTTGCCGATCAAACTGTCGGGATAACAATCCCCAGACATTCCCATCTGCTTACCGGGCATGAATTCTAGGGAACCGTGAGTGCCAAAGTGCAGCACCGCATCCGCACCCCAAATGCGCTCCAAATATGTATAGTAAGCAGCAAAACCGTGGTGCGGGCTGGCAGAACGAGAGAATAACAACCGCATCGGATCGCCTTCGTATCCAAAAGTAGGTTGCACTCCGATAAACACATTGCCGAAATGTTTGCCGAAAATCAGCAAATTTTGTCCGTCGCTGTTCAAATGTCCCGGAGGCGGGCCCCAATTTTCTTGCAAGCGTTCCGAGTAAGGAGTGAATTCTTCGTATTCAGCTACCGACATCCGGTAAGCAACATTTAATTCCGGACTTTGGTATTGGGCTGTTGCGTCGTGGATGACTTCTTGCATCAGTTTTTCGGCGGACTCCGGCAATTCTGGCAAGTCGTAACCGTTGCCTTTTAAGGCTTTCAATACTTGGTAAATCGAGCCGAAAACGTCCAAATAAGCGGCTGTTCCGACGTTGCCTTTGTCCGGCGGGAAACTGAAAACTGTGATCGCAACTTTTTTATCTAATTTTGGTTTGCGGCGCAGCATTGCCCATTTCATGGCGCGCTGGGAAATTGCTTCGATCCGGTCTTGTAGGGCGATCGCCTTGCCAGTTGCGCCATCTCTTCCCGACAAAATAATCGGTTCGATCGCGCCATCCAACTCAGGAATGGCAATTTGCAAAGCAACTTGAATCGGGTGCAAGCCTAAATCGCTATTTTCCCACTCTTCCGTCGTTTGGAAAACCAGCGGCAAAGCCACCATGTAAGGGCAGTTTAGCTTTTTCAAAGTCTCGATCGCCTTCGGGTGATCTTGTTTCGCCGGGCCGCCCACCAGCGCAAAACCAGTCAGAGAAACCACCGCATCAACTATCGGCAGCGGTGCCACACCTTTGGTCCCAACTTCCAAGAAAAAAGTTTCGACTGGTTTCGAGAAGTCCAAACCGCCGGCAAAAATCGGCACCACCCGCGCCCCCATTGCCTCCAATTCCTGCACCATTGCTACATAGTGCGCGTCATCTCCGGTGACTAAGTGAGTCCGCTGCAACACCAAGCCGATGCAAGGTGCGAGGGGGTCTTTGAGGTCTGCCGAAATATCTTTGCGGGCGTTGTACCAGGTGAGATATCCTTTTACATCCTCAAACATCGACGGTGCCAAGGGATGCCAAATTCCCATATCCGGGTAGACAACGGGCTCTTGGAAAGTTAGCTGTTCTTGGCCTTTGAATACATATTTATGTGACAGCATCAGCAAGAAGTTTTCCAAGTTTTCTTGGGAACCGCCCAGCCAATACTGGAAACTCAGCATGAAGTTGCGCGCATCTTGGGCTTTGTCGATGGGCAAATATTTCAGCACTTTCGGCAAAGTTTGCAGCAGTTTCAGCATTCCGTCTTGGAAGGAACTCCCGGATTTTTCCTTCCGTTTTTTCATGAATTCGCCGATCGCACTTTTGCTTTGTCCCAATTGTGCCATCGAGAAACTGCCCATTTTATTGAGGCGCATCACCCCCGGCATCGACGGGAAGACGACGGCGACATCCAAGCTGTCGCGCAGCGGTTCCACCGCCGCTACCACTTTTTCGGCCAAATCTTCGATGAAAATTAGAGAAGCAATAAATACATTGGCATCCGCCACATCCCGCTTGAAGGCCTCGTAATTTTCCGGGCTGCGGAGTTCCTCGATCAGGTAGCCGCTGATTTCTATTGCCAAATTCGGATTTTTCTTGTTTATCGATCGAACCGCTGCCGACAGGGCGCTTTGATACTGCGGTTCTAGTACGACATAGACCACCTTCATGAGCGATCGCCCCTGCAAGTTTTCCGGCACGACGTGGCGAATGGTGGGCTTGACGTGAGTGAACATCCGGTTAGGCTCCTTTAAGATGCTGTTTTCGCGAATCGGGAATTTTTTTATCCCATAAGCATTTTTACCAGAAAATGCTTGCCATTAGGCGATTTGAGCCTGCACATGACACAATTCGACAAATTTAGGTCAAATTTTCGTTACATTTTTTTATAAATTCCTTGAGCAAATACTCCAGTTTTTATTTACAAAGATTTACTTGACATAAGGCTATTTGTATGTAACTAAGTAATAACAGGGAGAAAAATAATTAAAAATTAACCAACGATTGAGAAAGAAATCCTGAAAAAAGTTCCAAGTTTTGTAGAAGTGATCAAACTTGCGATCGCTCAATTAACTGAGGGGAAAAAGGCATAATTTCTGAAAGCAGAATGTAGCTTTCGGATAAGTGCTGAGTCACAAAGATTGACATTTTACCAGGAATTTAAAACCATTTCATAACGTCTGTTTTGTCTAAATTCCTGATTGGCGATCGAGTTCATGGAAAGCTAAGTGCTATGGACTATCAAGCTCATCAAAACATTAGGGGGAAAACATGGCTAACTACGCAGTTTTCGACGAACAATTTTACCTTGCCTCATATCCTTGGATCAAACCAGCCATTGATGCCGGAGTCATCAAATCAGGACTAGAACACTTTCAAAAATTCGGTCAAGCCAGCGGTCTAACCAAAGTATCGCGTTATTTTGACGAAAATACTTACCTTACTGTCAACACAGACCTCAGACCGTTCGTCCGCACTATCAATCCAAACGCGCCGTTTGCGAGTGGGCTCGATCACTTGATTCAGTTCGGTTATGAAGAAGGACAGCGCCGCAGCGCAGTATCGCCTGAGTACAGCGAAGATTTTTATTTAGCAAATAACTCAGAGTTGCGATCGTTTGTCGGCCCCAATGCACCTTTCAAATCGGGATACCAGCATTTCATTCAATTCGGCTCAAAAGAAGGTCGTTTTGGAACTTCATTTTTTGAACCGGAATACTTAAGAGAAAACCCCGACATTGTGCCGTTTATAAACTCTGGAGCCCTGAGAACTGGTCGGGATCACTACTTCAATTTCGGGAAAAATGAGCCAAGCCGCGACGCAACTTTTGTTGGTAGCCGCAGCACCGATATTCTCACTGGTGTTGGTGTGGGGAATACCGAACTGATTGGAGTGGAAGTAGGTATCGATCCCAGGGGCAACCGGCAGTATGAAAGCTTTGGCACCAATGAATTCGATGTCCTGATTGGCAGTCCGGGAGCTGATACATTCGTACTGGGAGTTCCTGCTACAGCCGGGAATGTCACCCCGACACCGCTGTATTTGGGTAACGGTCAAGCTACGATTCGTAACTTCAACATAGAAAGCGATTTTATCCAACTGCAAGGAAATTCTTTAAACGACGGCTACAGCCTGACTCCGGTTGGCAACAATTTGTCAATCCAGCGTTTTGGAGATCCGCTCGGCGTGATTGAAGGAGGAGCAACCTTGGGTTTAACTTTCCAAGAAACTAACGGTAACGGTACTTTCTTGATTGGATAGTCATTGGTCATTAGTCATTAGTCATTAGTCATTAGTCATTAGTCATTAGTCATTAGTCATTAGCTAATGACTAATGATTTTTTATAGGTGGTGGGCGATGGTTCTATAAAAAAGATCGCACTTTACATTCTTTAAACAGGTAACTATGAATTACGATATCTTCGACGAACAATACTACCTTTCGCAATATCCGTGGCTGAAACCAGCCATTGATGCAGGCATCATCCAATCTGGAAGAGAACACTTTGAAAAATACGGTCAAGCCAGCGGCCTCACAAAAATATCGCGGTACTTTGACGAAGAAACTTACCTTGAGGGAAATCCAGAGCTTAAACCCTTTGTCCGCACAGTCAACCCAAACGCGCCTTTTGCTTCAGGCTTAGATCACTTTATCCAATATGGTTACGAAGAAGGTCGCACGCGAGTATCGCCTGACTACGACGAAGCATTTTACTTAAAAAGATATCCCGTACTGGCTCCGTTTGTAGAGAACGGAACTTTTAAATCAGGATTTGAGCACTTTGTCAAATTCGGATCGAAAGAAGGTCTTTATGCGAACACCTTTTTTGAAGAACAATACTTGCTAGACAACCCGCCTGTAGCAGCAGCAGTTAAGGCGGGAGATTTTCAAACGGGCGGAGAACACTACCGAAAATTCGGGCAATTTGAGTCCGTTCGTCCCTCTGCGACTTTTTTCGGAACTTCCGGCAATGATATCCTTACTGGTTTCGGGGTGGGAAATGTTGAATTAATTGGAGTTGAATTAGGTGTAGATATTAACGGCAACCGACAGTATAAAAGTCAGGGCAGCGATGAATTCGATACTCTCATTGGCGGTAGCGGTAGCGATACATTCGTGTTGGGTCGTACATTCCTAACTACGACAAATAGAGGGCAATTGTTGAGCGTCGATCAAGGGTTATACCAGGGGCAAGGTTGGGCTACAATTCAGAATTTTACCAAAGGTCAAGATCGCATTCAGTTAACATTTGGCTATCAATACAGTATATTTCCGATCAACAATAATCGAGATTTAGCAATCCAAGTCAGTTCTGACACGATCGCTGTAATTGAAGGCGGTGGAAATCTGAGCTTGAATCGATTGCCAGTATTTGGTGAATTGAGAACTTTATTCGGCTAGAAATATCGAAGCGATTAATTAGTCGGTGTTGATTTTGTTTGTGGCGATCGCACATTCACAAAAAGGGCGATCGCACTGTTTTGTTTGCCATAAAAAAAATACTAAAACAGGCTTAACAATAATTAACTTGACATACTGAGTTAGTAGAGTTATGTATAGTCGGTCAAGTTTAATGGACAAGTAAGCAGACTAAGCTTGGAGCGATAATTATGACAAATTATGACATTTTTGACGAACCATACTACCTGGCGCAATATCCTTGGGTGAAACCGGCTATTGATGCAGGAATTATCAAATCCGGCAGAGAACACTTTGAAAAATTCGGTCAAGCCGGCGGCCTCACCCAAGTATCGCGGTACTTTGACGAAGAAACCTATCTATCTAAAAATCCAGATATTGCTCCCCTGGTTCGTAGCGCCAACAATCCAAACGCGCCTTTTGCCTCTGGTTTAGACCACTTTATCCAGTTTGGTTACGATGAAGGCCGCACCCAAGTATCACCTGACTACGACGAAGCATTTTATTTAAAACGATACCCCGTACTTGTGCCGTTTGTACAGAACGGCACTTTTAAATCGGGTTTGGAACACTTTATCAAATTCGGAGCCAAAGAAGGTCTTTATGCGAACACCTTTTTTGAACCCGAATACTTGCTGAAAAACCCCGATGTAGCAGCAGCAGTCAAGGCGGGAGTTTTCAAAACAGGTGGGGAACACTACCGAAAATTTGGACAATTTGAGCCAGCGCGATCGGCTACATTTGTCGGGACTAAAGACACTGACATTGTAACGGGATTTGGTGTAGGAAAAGTTGAAATCACTGGCGTTGAAGTATCTTTAGATGCAGCGGGAAATAGAGTTTATGAAAAAAGTTTACCCCCTCGTAACGATCGCGATACGCTCATTGGCGGTCAAGGTAGTGATACTTTCGTTCTCGGTGTGAAGGATAATCAATTCTACCTCTCGTATATCGTCGCCAGTGGCGCAGCTACGATTAAAAACTTTGACCCGCAAGCCGATAAGATCCGCGTAGCGGGAACGCGAGGCGAATACAATTATCAGTTTAACGCTTCTGGAAATTTTCAGATTGAGGGACTACCAAGCTCTAGGATTGTCCCAGTCGTTGCTGAAGTCGAGGGTGTTGCGAATATGCCGTTTCTAGAAAATCGGGAACCTGATTTCTTGATTTTCGATCGAGTTTCTGTATTGGATAACTTTTGGGAAGCTGGATATTTAGCAAAATATCCCGATGTTGATGCGGCTGTTCAAGCAGGAAGTTTTGCTTCAGGTCTCGATCAGTATACAAAAGTTGGGCAATTTGAAACAAATCGCTCTGCAACTTTTGTCGGGACTTCTGGGAATGATGTTGTGACTGCTTTTGGCAAGGGAAAATCGACAATTATTGGAGTTGACTTTGCTGGCCGTTATTTGAGCTACGGTAGCAACGAATTTGATACCTTGATTGGCAGCGAAGGTGCTGATACTTTTATTTTGGCTTATGACAATAGTCAGCTTTCGGCTTTTAGCTTCCGCCGCACAACTCAAGATTTGTATTTAGGCCCGGGGGAGGCTCTCATTCGCGGCTTCAACCCCAGTCAGGGAGATGCACTCCAGCTATCAGGCCAACTCAGTAACTATCAAATATCTCCAGTGGGTGCAGATTTAGTAATCTCAACAGCAGGAGATAGAATTGCCATTCTTGAGGGAGGTGCGGACTTAAATTTGAAACAACTAACATTTCCTCCATCTGGCATTGATAGGTTTACTTTTTTGCTGGGCTAGAAACCAGGTTGATGAAATTTTAACGGGACTTACGCACAGAGTCTCATAAACCGGGTTTAATCAGAAACCCGGTTTTTAGAATCAACGCAGTTTCTGAATTTAGGATTTAGGCATGGGGTAGTCAGAAACCGGGTTTTATTACGAAAATCCTTCGTTATAGTCCACAGACTAGGTAAAAAACCCGGTTTCTCTGGCATTAATGCGTAATTCCTGTGAATAATTAAGCCCGATCGCGCGCTAGCTTCAAAACCTCAACCACATCTTTGTGACCCTCAGAAGACGCCCAAATTAACGCAGTCCAAGTATTATTATCATACGCTTTGATATCAGCTCCTTTATCGATTAAAACTTCCACAACTTGAGTGCGCCCGCTACCTGCTGCACTCATCAAAGCCGTCAAACCAAAATTAGTTTTAGCATTCACATCCGCCCCCGCCTCCAGCAAAAGCTGTACAATCTCCGTATGTCCGGCAGCAGCGGCACTCATTAACGGCGTCCACCCGTCATTATCCTGACTGTTGACATCCGCACCAGCCCCCAGCAATTTGTTGACGATCGCCGAATTGCCAGCCTCAGCCGCAGCCGTCAAAGCCGTCGTACCTTCTTCATCTTTGGCATTGATATCTGCACGCTGTTCGATCGCACTTTCTACAGCCGCAACATCACCCGTCTTGACGGCATTAATTAAATCTGTCATAAAATCTCCCTTGCATCCTTTCAAATCTTAAATCCTATGGCAGTAGATATTTTAATCCTCTCCAACGGCCCCGGAGAATTGGCAACTTGGGTGCGTCCCGCCGTGCAAGCTTTGCGCGAGCAATTGGGGAACGCGGGCACTCAAGCGCGCATCTCTGTGGTGCTGTCCCCCTGTCCGCACGCCACGGGGAAAGAAGCGCAAATCGCATCTTCCTACCCAGAAGTTGACAGAGTGCAAGCACCGGAGCATTTTTTTCCATTCTTATTGTCGGGCAAAACTGCTGAAAATTGGGATTGGTATGAAACAGGAGTTGTTTTGTTTTTAGGCGGCGATCAATTTTTTACGGTTGTTATTGGCAAAAGGCTAAAATATCGCACTGTTATTTATGCTGAATGGGACGCGCGGTGGTATCGCTGGATTGACAAATTTGCGGCGATGAAACCAGAAGTTTTTGCTAAAATTCCCCAAAAATATGCTAATAAATTTACAGTTGTCGGAGATTTGATCGCCGAAGTAGGGAACGGGAAATCGGACAGGGCGGACACGGGGGCACCGCCCCTACGGAAAATAGAATTAATTGGATTGTTGCCCGGTTCTAAAGCCGCCAAATTAGCTTTAGGTGTACCGTTATGTTTGTCGATCGCCCAATCCATCCACCGCCTCCGCCCTGATACTCGCTTTGTAATTCCCGTTGCTCCTACCATAGATGTGCAAACTCTAGCACGTTTTGCCGACCCTGAACAAAATCCTTGCCTGCATTTATTTGAGAACGCCAGCGCCGAACTTCATTTAACGGAACCGCCGTTTTTGCAGACAGCAAATAACTTGCAAGTAGAACTTTGGACGCAGACGCCCGCCTACGATTTGCTATCAGAATGCAGCCTGTGTTTAACTACTGTGGGAGCCAATACTGCCGAATTGGGTTCGTTAGCTGTACCGATGATTGTTTTGATTCCGACGCAGCAATTGGATGCGATGAAAGCTTGGGACGGTTTGCCGGGATTGCTGGCAAATTTGCCGTTAGTCGGTTCAGCTTTTGCGACTGCGATTAATTGGCTAATCTGGCAATTGGGAAAGGGAAAGCTTTATGCTTGGCCGAATATTTGGGCACAGGAGGAGATTGTGCCGGAGTTAATTGGGAAGCTGGAACCGGAAGTAATAGCTCAATTGGCGATCGACTATTTGAGCCATCCTGATAAATTAGCACAAATGGGCGATCGTTTGCGTGCGGTTCGAGGAGAATCCGGGGCGGCGAAAAAAATTGCTGAATTGGTTTGTGAAGAAATTGAGGTGCAATCTAATTGTCATAAGAATTAGATTTTTTTATTTTTAACCGCAGAGGAACGCGGATGAACGCAGATTTAATCCAGATTAATTGGTGAAAACAGGCAAAAGAAAGTTTATTTCCTCTTGCCTGTTTATTATCCAAAAACTGGATTTGCCCTCAAGTTAAGCTCGATCGTGCTTAGCAATCACCCAAACAGCGTGGATTGTACCCGGAAACAAGAAAAAACAGCTTAGAACCAGGTTGATCCAAAAATCTCTGCCGATGCCGACCGTCATAAATACGCCCAGAGGGGCAACAAAAATTGCAGCGACTATGCGACTTAAATTGCTCCTCTCAGTTATTCCAAACGAGTTTTCTCTTTCAATTTAACTTCACTGACTGACAGAGCCTTTCCCGAAAAACTTAGGCGGTGCTGCCATAGTGTAAACTTCGGTTTCAGCGGCGATTACCTGCCGCAAGTGACCGGGAACTTGCATCAACCCCAACAGTGTAATTCCGTCGAACATCCGCAACCCGCCAGTTGTTTTCTCGGCGAGTAATTTGTCAGTAGCTTCGGGTTCGGGCCGCGTATTAATTTCTTGATTAGAAGCTACCGCAAAACCCCAAGGAGCTCCATAAGTAGAAATAAAGCTGGTGCAGGATTGAACATTGGAGAAAACAGATTTCAGGGTATTTACAATGCGAGCGTGCATTTTCATTTCTGCCGGAGAAACGGGGCCCGCTTGCACTACGAAATATCCGTTAGGTGACATTACGCTGCGAACTTTCTCAAAATACTCCTTGGTAAACAACTGGAAAGATGGGCCTTCTTCAATGGGATCGGACAAGTCAGAAATGACAATATCCCAATCTTTGTCTGTGTTGTCTAAATAGTCCAAAGCATCGCCGATTACTACTTCGCAGCGGGGGTCGTCAAAGGCATTTTGGTGCATTTCTGGGAGGTGTTCGCGGCAAGCTTCTACTACTTCGCCGTCAATGTCGATCATCACGACTTTTTCAACTGTTTTCCAGCGCAGCACTTCTCTAATTGTAGCTCCTTCTCCGCCGCCGAGAACGAGGACTTTTTTGGGTGAACCGTGACAAATCATGGCTGGGTGTACCAGGGGTTCGTGGTACAGAAACTCGTCGCCTGTACAAGATTGCCATTTGCCGTCGAGAACTAAGCCTTTGCCGTAAGTACCGGTCTGAACTACGTACATTTCTTGATAGGCTGTTTTCTTGTAAGCGAGCACCGCGATGATGCCGTGAACGTAAATATCCCAAGGGGTAATGTACTCGCTCATCCAAAAGTCTGCACGAACTTCGCTACCTGACATCAATTACTCTCCAAATATAAACTGCTGTGTCGATGTTGTCACAAGTAGTAGTTATTAGCACAAAATGGTGCGGGTGTGTGAGTACGATCGACACATTGCAGTGAGATTTCGGAGGAATGGTATAGTGTGATTGCGTTCTGGGATAGAGCAAGTGCCTTGGTACTTGAGATTGGTTGTGGGCGATCGCGCGCCCAGTCGAGATCACTTTTCCCGTCGCCCCCGGTCGAGATCACTCACATTTTATATTTTCGCTTGGCATCGGCGGCTGGTTTGGTACAAATGCGGTCTAAATCGGGAAATTTTTCGCGCTGGGCCCGCCTTTATCAGTTTGCGATCGGCCTGCTTATTTATCAACAATCGGATGAAAACCCCGCAAATGCGAGAGGGCGGAATAAAAGTAGCGATCTGTTTTAACCAGATTTGTTATTAATATGTTGACATTTTGAATGTATATTAGATAAGATTTTTAGATCGAGCCAAATAAAGGAAGTGTTTAAATTTTCGGACAAAATTGGCTAGGCGATGTGCGCCGAGATTCTAACTAGGTAAAGGGTGCAACTAAATTTTCTAATAAAACTGTTATAACACTATTTTTAGGTTCAAAATAATAGCCGATGGAAGCAAAAGACTGTGAAAAAAGAATCAAAGAGCTGGAAAATGAAAATCGAATTCTGCGGGAAAAACTTGAAAGTTCGGAAACCGAACGCAGCCAATTACAAGCCATTAATCAAAAAACAGAATCTTTGCTAAAAACACTCGCTGACAAATTTAAAGATTCCGAAAATATTTTAAAAGCAAGAATCTCTACGCTAGAAAAAGCTTTGGAAAACCAGCAAACGACCCAGATCAAATTGATCGAAGCCGAAAAAATGTCGGCTTTGGGCATTTTGGTAGCTGGTATTGCCCACGAAATCAACAATCCAGTCAACTTCATTTACGGCAATATTACCTATGTCAATGACTACGCGGGCGACCTTTTAAAATTGCTAGCAATGTACCAGGATAGGTATCCCGAAACAGATGCAGAGATTGAAGCTTTTCTGGAAAAAATTGACATCGACTTTTTGCGCGAAGATTTGTTGAAAACTCTTTCCTCAATGAAAGTTGGCTCCGAGCGCATCCGCGAAATAGTCCTGACTTTACGCAACTTTGCGCGGGTAGATGAAGGTGAAAAGAAACCCGTTAACATTCACGAAGGAATTGACAGCACCTTGTTAATTTTGCAGCACTTAACTAAAGAAAAACCCGGTCATTCTGCTATTAATTTTATTAAAAACTATGGAGATTTGCCCAAGGTAGAGTGTTATGCTGGACAATTAAATCAGGTGTTTATGAACATCATTAATAATGCGGTTGATGCCCTGCGGGATCGAGAGCTAAAGTCTTCACGGGAGGAGATAGAAGCAAACCCTATCCAGATGACAATTACTACTTCTATTATTTCCGAAAATTGGGTCAAAATTAGCATCAAAGATAACGGTATGGGAATGAATGAATCTGTAAAATCGAAAATTTTCGATCCGTTTTTCACCACCAAACAAGTTGGTCACGGGACGGGTTTGGGATTGTCAATTAGCTATCAGATTGTTGTGGACAAACACGGCGGGAGGTTGGAGTGCATATCCGCAATTGGAGAAGGGACTGAATTCGCGATCGAGATTCCGATCGCCAATTCCCGCAGCTAAGATCGATCGATCGAGCTAAACTGAGGGATAATGAAAACTCCCTTTGACCGCGGCTCCTCCTAGTTTGATGTGCAACCCTATGTCTACTGTCACTTTTGGTTTGTCAACCCCTATAGCGGCAGAGGCCGGGGCATCCTACGGCAGCAGCGAACCGCCACAGCGCCCCACCGTGCGGGCAGAGTGGATCGAGGTATTGGTGGACTCTCCTTTCAGGGTTGCGGGGGACTCCCCAGGGGAGGAAAATAAGTTATTTACCTATCGTTTACCTGCGGAACTTACCGTGCAACCAGGGGATATTTTAAGTGTACCCTTTGGCAGTCAACAGGTAGGCGCGATCGCGATTCGGTTCATTTCTCAACTGCCGCCAGACTTAGATCCGGCGCGGGTTAAAGATGTCGAAGATGTTGTCAGTACGGGATTTTTCCCACCGACTTACTGGGAATTACTCGAACGCACTGCGACCTATTATTGCACACCTTTAATTCAAGTAATTAGAGCCTCCCTGCCGCCCGGTTTGTTAAGCCGTTCCGTGCGCCGAATTCGCTTAATTAAAGACGCAATTTCTCCGAATGCCGAAACATTTCTCAATCCCGCCGCGAGTCAAATTTTGCAATTGCTGCAAGCTCAAAAAAACGGCGATTACACTTGGCAATACCTCCAGCGACAAGTTAAGGGAAGTTATCGGGGCTTGAAAGATTTATTGAAACGCGGTTGGGTAGAAAGTTATTTAGAACCTCCCAATCCTCCCAAACCACAACTTAAACCGGCAGTGACATTAATTGCTAGTGCATTTGTCACAGATTTAACGAAGCGGCAACAAGAAGTATTGGAAGTTTTGCGGCGCGGCGGCGGTGAAATGTGGATGAACGATTTGCTGAGAATTTGCAGTGCGAGTTCTTCGGTTGTAAAAGCTTTGGAGCAAAAAGGTAGCGTTGTAATTGACCAAAGGGAAGTTCTCAGGGGCGATCGCGGAATTTCTCAATTGCCAGATGCACCAAAAACTTTAACTCATTTTCAAGCTCAAGCTTTAGCGTTTATTAACTCTTTTGCGGGATTCCGTCAAGTGCTGCTGCACGGAGTTACAGGTTCCGGGAAAACCGAAGTGTATTTGCAGGCGATCGCCCCCATCTTAGCCAGCGGCAAATCCGCCCTCGTACTCGTTCCCGAAATCGGCCTCACACCGCAACTTACCGATCGATTCCGCGCCCGTTTTGGCGAGCAAATTTGCGTGTACCACAGCGCCCTATCCGACGGCGAACGTTACGATACATGGCGTCAGATGCTGACTGGAACCCCGCAAATTGTCATCGGCACGCGATCGGCCATTTTTGCGCCTTTACCTCACCTCGGCTTAATTATCCTCGATGAAGAACACGACAGCAGCTTCAAACAAGACCAACCAGCCCCCTGTTACCACGCCCGCACCGTTGCCAAATGGCGCGCCGAATTAGAAAATTGTCCCTTAATTTTAGGTTCCGCAACGCCAGCATTAGAGACTTTTGTCGGGACGCGCCGAGATTATTACTCGTTACCAAATATCCATTATTTATCATTGCCCGATCGCATTTATTCGCGCCCGATGCCGCCTGTGGAAATAGTCGATATGCGCCAAGAATTGCGGCAAGGAAACCGCTCAATTTTCAGTGCTTCCCTGCAAAACGCGCTGGAACAATTGCAAGCAAGACAACAGCAAGGTATCCTGTTTATTCACAGAAGAGGACACAGTACCTTTGTCTCTTGTCGGAGTTGCGGCTATGTGATGGAATGCCCGAACTGCGATGTTTCCCTGTCTTATCACCACGTCGGCGAAGGAACCGCAGAAATATTGCGATGTCACTACTGCAACCACACGGAACGACACCCCCAAAACTGCCCGGAATGCAGTTCTCCTTACTTCAAAAACTTTGGCAGCGGCACTCAGCGAGTCGAACAGGAATTAACGAGATTGTTTCCCGAATTGCGGGCAATTCGGTTTGACAGCGATACGACTAGAAATAAAGGCGATCACCGCCGATTGTTAACGCAATTTGCTAATGGGGAAGCTGACATTTTGTTGGGTACGCAAATGCTGACGAAAGGGTTAGATTTAGCGGGAGTCACCTTGGTGGGAGTTGTGTCTGCTGATGGGTTGCTGAACTTATCGGATTATCGGGCCAGCGAACGAGCTTTTCAAACATTAACTCAAGTCGCGGGTCGTGCAGGCAGAGGCAACGATCCGGGGAGGGTAATTATTCAAACTTACACTCCCGAACACCGGGTAATTCAAGCAGTTAGGCGGCACGAATATGCAGATTTTGTGGAAACAGAATTAGCAGAAAGAGCGGCCCTGAATTATCCACCTTCGGGGCGGCTGATTTTGTTGCGGTTGAGCAGTGTAGATGCGGCGGAAGTTGCGGTGACGGCGGTACAATTGGCGTCTGTTTGTCAGGAGTATATTGAGCGATTGTCTGTACCGGGGTGTGAGTTGTTGGGGCCTGCACCTGCGGCGATTATGCGGCTAGCAAATCGCTATCGGTGGCAGATTTTGCTGAAGTTGCCTTTGGATGAGTCGGTGGATGTGTCGGATTTGATCGGGTTGCGCGATCGCACGCCGCGTTCTGTTAGTTTAACTATTGATGTCGATCCGTTGAATTTTGGTTAAAAAATTTGATGGGCTGTGTTGTAATTTAGTTAGTAGGAAAAAATAGAATACCCATATCCCCGACTTCTTTAATAAGTCGGGGATATAACAGCGAGAGCGTTTTACGTTTACAGTCCTGGACGCACTTACTCTATATGTAGGGTGCTTATGGGAGCACTTTTCCGCTATGGGTAGTGTGTAAAGCCAATTTTTGCGTAAGTCCTGGTTTAATTAGAGTGACCTACTTATCTTTAGCGACTCCTGCTACTGCTAGCAAATCAGAAAGGTCTTGGAATTCTGGTTTGACTAAGCCTAATTGCTCCCGCAAATAGACAATTAATTGATTCGGAGGAATTTCTTTAAGATATTGTTCTAAAAGGTCAGCTAATTCTTTTGGTAGCTCAATAGTTTGTTTCATCAGTGAGCTTTGGCTGTCAACAGCAGACAAAATATCTTGATAACAAGCACGCGCAGACTCATCATTTAGGATGCGATCGTGGATAATTTTCGTCCATTCCGGTGCGGAAACGATTAATTGCGGAACCGCATTAATAAATGCTTGAAGTTGCTTTTTTACGTCAAAAGACTCTAGAAAATGGATGAGACTAAACATGACTTCCGGGTGCTGACATTTGTCATCTAAGACTAGATGCAGTTCTCGCAGATTTTCTATTGGTGAGTTTTTGGCAAGTTCGGCTAGAGCATTCTCAAATGCAGCGACTTCCTCATCGGAACGCATCAATCTATTAGTTTCTAAAACGTTAATTAATGAATTATGGCTCATTCTCAAACCCTCCATTTATCGAAAACACCTTGCCACGCTAACTTGTTTTGCTGAATGACTTGCTGTAAATTCCGCTTAATTTCTGCGGTGTAAAGTCCTTGACAGCGATAAATCGATCGCACATCCCAAACTTCACGAGCGAGAGCCTGTCTTGGTAATATATTTAAGTTAGGGGATTGTCCATAGGATAGCGTTTCTCTGTGACGACCGCCCATTCCTGGTGACAAATGCTCCATCATCATTGCTATCCCTTTGTTTCTGGTGTAAGCAGGCACTTTTGCTTCCATAAACGCATTTGATGGTATGTGATGTGGCGTCAGGTTATCGCCTCTACATCCTGTTTTGAGTAATTCACTATAAGTACCGACAGCACCCTCACCCGAAAGTAATGAATTTGGCATAATTGGGGTTAATTCTGTAATAAGTTCGTAGTAAGGACTTTAGTCCTTAAATCCGAGTTTGAAAGGACTGAAGTCCTTACTACAAACCAATGCGTCAAGCCGGTTGCTTTAAGGCAAATCAGTGCTCCCCATCAGATAAAGGTCGCACTCCCGGGCCACGCCGCGCCCTTCATTAATCGCCCAAACCACCAAACTTTGTCCGCGGCGACAGTCCCCTGCCGCGAAAACTCCAGGAATGCTGGTTGTATATTTTTCGTGCTCGGCTTTCACATTGCTGCGGGCGTCGCGTTCCAATCCCAGCGCATCCAGCAAGGGCTGTTCCGGGCCGAGGAAGCCCATCGCTAGCAAGACAAGCTGTGCCGGCAACACTTTTTCCGTGCCCGGGATGTGGTTCGGAATAAACTGGCCTTTCTCGTTTTTCGTCCACTCCACCTCAACGGTGTGCACAGCTTTGACATTGCCGTTTTCGTCGCCCTCGAACTTGGTCGCCGTGGTGAGATAGCCGCGCGGGTCGTCGCCGAATTTGGCTGCTGCTTCTTCTTGGCCGTAGTCGAGGCGGTAGACTTTCGGCCATTCCGGCCAGGGATTGTTGGCGGCGCGTTCGGAGGGCGGTTTGGGCAGGATTTCTAGCTGTACGAGGCTTTTGCAGCCGTGGCGGATGGAGGTGCCCACGCAGTCGGTGCCGGTGTCGCCGCCGCCGATGATCACGATATCTTTGCCTTCGGCGGAGATGAAGTTATCGTTGGTGCTCTTGTCTAAAACTGCTTTGGTGTTCGCAGTCAGGAAGTCCATTGCGAAGTGGATGCCTTTTAATTCCCGGCCGGGGATGCCCAAGTCGCGGGGTTTGGTGGCGCCGGTACAGAGCACAACGGAATCGTATTCTTTTAGCAGTTGTTCGGCTGGCAAGTCTTTGCCGACTTCGGTGTTGCAGACGAATGTCACGCCTTCGTCTTCGAGGACTTTGAGGCGGCGCATCACGACTTGTTCTTTGTCTAGCTTCATGTTGGGGATGCCATACATTAGCAGGCCGCCTGGTCGATCGGCTCTTTCGTATACTGTTACCCAATGACCGGCTTTGTTGAGTTGCGCGGCGGCGGACAAACCGGCAGGGCCAGAACCGATGACGGCGATTTTTTTGCCGGTGCGTTTGGCTGGCGGTTCGGCAGTAACCCAGCCTTCATCCCAGCCTTTATCGATAATTGCGGCTTCGATGTTTTTAATCGTCACCGGCGGGTTGTTGATGCCGAGCACGCAAGCGCCTTCGCAGGGTGCGGGACAGACGCGGCCGGTGAATTCGGGGAAGTTGTTCGTTTTGTGGAGTCTGTCTAGGGCTTCTTTCCAGAGTCCGCGATATACGAGGTCGTTCCATTCGGGGATGAGGTTGTTAATCGGGCAGCCGCTTGCCATGCCGCTGATAATTGTACCCGTGTGGCAAAACGGAATGCCGCAATCCATGCAGCGCGCGCCTTGGGTGCGGAGTTTGTCCTCCTCCATCGGTAGGTGAAATTCGTCCCAGTTGTGGACTCTCTCGACTGGTGAGAGTTCAGAGGGCAATTCGCGCAAGAATTCGATAAAGCCTGTTGGTTTTCCCATAGTGGTGTTCTGGTTAGAATTTACTATTCTGGTAGTTTGTCAAAGCTGAAGCCTGTATGCTTATGAACTAACTATTGTCATATAAATTGTGGGCGATCGCAGTTCAGATTGAGCAATTCCTACCTGAAATCTTCAATATCGCCGGGAGTCGGGGAATTGTCGGCTGCCGTAAAATATACAGCGACAGCAAAGAAACCGGGTTTTTTACGCGGATTAAAGGTTTTAAAGGTTTTGATGCAGTATTTTCGTCCATCAAACCCGGTTTCTGCATAATTTCAGCATTGCTTACTCTGGGACGATCGCACGCCACCGATAATCCCACATCTGGAAACGCTGACGGGTTAACTCGGACGGCCCGCCAGCGTCAACTTTGAAGCGCAGTCCCCATCAGGAGGGCATCGAAATAGAATACAAAAACTTACAGGTGTTGCAAAATATTATTTTAAAGATATACTACTGTAAATCGGTCAGATAAGCGGAGTTAGCTTGGGTAACTCCTAAAATAGGTAAATAAACTCATGAGTATTACAATTCAGAACGTATCGAAACACTTCGGCTCCTTCCACGCAATTGACAACGTGAATTTGGAAATTAAAAGGGGCTCTTTAGTCGCGCTGTTGGGGCCTTCCGGTTCCGGGAAATCGACTCTGCTGAGGATGATCGCGGGGCTAGAACCGCCGGACAGCGGTCAGATTTACCTGACCGGTGAAAATGCTACTCATCAGTCGGTGCAGGAACGGCATATCGGTTTTGTGTTTCAGCACTACGCTTTATTCAAACACATGAGTATTAGGAAAAATATTGCTTTTGCGATGGAAATTCGCAAAGTTCCTAAAGGCTCGATTAGCAGGCGGGTGGATGAACTTTTGGATTTAGTGCAGTTGACAGGCTTGGGCGATCGCTATCCTTCGCAACTTTCCGGCGGCCAGCGGCAGCGGGTTGCTTTGGCCAGAGCTCTAGCAGTTCAACCAAAAGTGCTGCTGCTAGACGAACCTTTTGGAGCATTAGATGCTAAAGTCCGCAAAGAATTGCGATCGTGGCTGCACAACCTTCACAAAGAAGTTAACATCACCACAGTTTTTGTGACTCACGACCAAGAAGAAGCTATGGAAGTAGCCGATGAAATTGTGGTAATGAACAAAGGTAGAGTCGAACAAGTTGGCACTCCTGCTGAAATTTACGACAAACCGGCATCAGCTTTTGTGATGAGTTTTATTGGGCCGGTCAATGTGCTGTCGAATGCTGCGGGTTTGTTCGCCAGCAACGCCACAACGGCTCGCAATAATGGAGCCGCTCATTCGGACGTAGTATTTTTGCGCCCCCACGACGTGGAAATTCAAACTAAGCCGGAGTCTGGTTTTTCATTAGCAAAAGTCAGTCGCATCATTCATTTAGGGCGGGAAATACAAACCGAGTTAGTGTTAGAATCCGAGCAGGTAGTAACAGCTTACGTGAGTCGCGAGCGCTTCGATTCTCTACAGTTAACGCGAGATCAGCAGGTTTACGTCAAGCCCAAACACGCAATGACTTTCCCTGCTTATTCAATTTAAATCAGCGGCTGCATCTTACGCAAAATACTATCGGGGCTCTACAAAACACTGCTCCCACATCGTTACCAGGCTCGTGCCTGGTAATGCTGTCTCGTGGCTCTAAATCGGAGGCAGAGCCTCCTGAAATTCATTCCCAGGCAGAGCCTGAGAACGAGAAAAACGAGAAATCCCAGGCAGAGCCTGGAAGAACTATAAAAAAGATAGGTGAAGAATATGACTGCTAACAAATTCCAGAATTTAGCAACTAGCACTTTACTTAGTTATCGCCGTTACATCCAGGCAGGATTAACACTTTGTGCAGGATTAGGGCTGTCTGCGATCGCTTCTTCAGTCGCGTACAATTGGGAATATAAATCCATGCAAGCCGAACTGCAAGACCGCCTGGACAAAATAGCTACAGACATTCAGAAAGATGTTAGCGGTAATTTAGAAATCATTCGGGCTGCGGGAGCATTTTACAGCGTATTTGA
Organism: Microcoleus sp. D2_18a_D3; assembly: GCF_036702455.1. NCBI lineage: Bacteria > Bacillati > Cyanobacteriota > Cyanophyceae > Oscillatoriales > Microcoleaceae > Microcoleus > Microcoleus sp. D2_18a_D3. The sequence continues at coordinate 58,286 of NZ_JAUBTK010000025.1, read as the reverse complement.
CGGCGTTAAAAAACCAGAAATGAAGACATTTGTTGGTTCGGCCCTCTACCGCCATCCGAGCCTGAAGGCGATCGCTTGGCTGCCGCGTTTTTCAGGATCTCCGCAATTTATGACAGAGGAAATAGCTTTAAGCTTAGATTTAACTGCCAATCGGCTAGCGTTAGAAAACGCCACAAAAAGACAAGAAATTATCGCGACATATCGCCAAAAATTGCCCTCAGAAAATCACCCTGGCGTCTTCGTCTTCCTGCCAATTTTTAGTCCAACTTATCCGGGCGATACCGCCGACTTCCCGGAAAATTTAGCTGCTACAGAACCAGAAAATTTGAAAGGTTTTGCTTTCGGAATTTTGCTCGTTGATGCTATTGTTAAATCCGCTTTGCAGGAAAATCAGCTCAACTTTGTTAATGTGTATCTTCAAGATGCTATGGCTCCTGAGTCAGAAAAATTTCTGGCCTTTTACGAAGCGAAGACAAAAAGGATAATTACCGACGAAAATATCAAAAATCAACTCCAGCTTGGGGAAAGAGCTTACTGCCCAGACGGCAGCAGTTGCACCCGCATTATCAATATTGAAAATCGCAGGTGGTTGCTGCAACTGCGGCTAACGCCAGAGTACATTAATCCTCTAAGATTTTGGCGTTCTTTGACTGTTTTAATTTTTGGGACAATCTTAACTTTGGCGGCGACACTTTATCTAATGAGCTTGTGGAATTATACCGCTTTAATTGAAAAAATAGCAGCAGAACGCACAGCTAAATCTCAAAGGCTAGAACAAACTTTGCAAGAGTTGCAGCAAACTCAAAGTCAACTGATTCAGCAGGAAAAAATGTCTAGTTTGGGTTTATTAGTCGCTGGTGTCGCCCACGAAGTGAACAATCCTATTAATTTTATTTACGGCAATATCCACCACGCCCGTGAATATACTACGGATTTGTTGGAGTTGGTAGAACTCTACCAAAAACACTATTTATATCCTCCCTTGGAAATTTCACAACATTTACAAAATATTGAGTTTGACTTTCTCAGCGAAGATTTGCCACAACTGCTGTCCTCGATGAAAGTAGGAGCCGAGCGCATTGTTCAAATAGTCCAATCTTTGCGGAATTTCTCTCGCTTAGATGAAAGCGAAATGAAACCTGTCAACATCCATGAAGGCATTGACAGCACTCTGCTAATTCTGCAAAGTCGCCTGAAAGCTACAGCCGATCGCCCGCCGATCGAGATTGTTAAAAACTACGGCAATTTACCTTTAGTAGAGTGCTATGCCGGACAATTAAATCAGGTGTTTATGAATATTCTGGCTAATGCGATCGACGCCCTTGAGAGTTACAACCTCGATCGCGGGCCCAAAGCAGCGAAAGCTAATCCGATCGCGATCGCCATAACCACAGAGTATTCAAGTCCCGATAAAATAATTGTGCGGATATCTGACAACGGCCCCGGTATGGCAGAAAATGTCAAAAAACGGCTGTTTGACCCGTTCTTTACTACTAAACCTGTGGGAAAAGGGACAGGATTGGGACTGTCAATCAGCTATAAAATTATCGTAGAAAAGCACAAAGGTACGCTGCGCTGCGATTCGACACCGGGATTGGGGACGGAATTCTCGATCGAGATTCCGCTGCGGCAAGAAGTCAGACAAGCTGTACCGTTTGTTTCGCGGAAAATATCGGAGGCAGCTTAGAAAGGGCTGAGGAAGGAAAAATTTTTTTCTCATTAACTACTGTAATTCGGTCGGGTTATAGTATTATAAGTAAGAATGCCACAACCAATACTGCTTTATGCAGCTTAAACCGTCGGCACTGCCGATACTGTATAACCAAAACACGGCGAGAGTAAATATGTTCAGTGACTTGCAAATTATTTACGAACGCGACCCTGCGGCGCGCAACTGGCTGGAAGTATTATTTTGCTATCCCGGACTGCAAGCACTTTTTTTGCACCGGATAGCACACTGGCTTTATTCCGCTGGCCTGCCGTTTGTACCGCGCTTGATTTCCCAACTGAGTCGGTTTTTAACAGGTATTGAGATCCACCCAGGTGCGACAATTGGTAGGGGGGTGTTTATCGACCACGGCATGGGGGTGGTAATTGGCGAAACTGCGATCGTTGGAGATTATGCTGTAATTTATCAAGGAGCCACCATTGGCGGCACGGGTAAAGAAACAGGAAAACGGCATCCGACGCTGGGAGAAAATGTAGTGGTAGGAGCGGGTGCTAAAGTTTTAGGCAATATTCAAATTGGCAATAATGTTCGGATTGGTGCGGGTTCGGTAGTGCTGCGGGATGTCCCTAGCGATTGCACTGTTGTGGGAATCCCCGGTCGCATTATCTCTCGGAAAAAGCAGGTGGAAGATGCTCAAAATTCTCAAGGTCTACCGGATTTGGAAGCTCAAGCAATTCGAGCTTTGTTCGATCGAATTAAGGATTTAGAAGAGCAGGTTGCTTTTTTAAAATCTCACTTATCTCCGCTCAAAACAACTCAATTAGAGCAAAAAGTGGCAGAAAAAAATGAATTATTCCTGTCTTCTGATTTATTCATTACACAGTTTTTAGACGGTGCAGGAATCTAGTAAAGCTTTAATTTATATAGATTTTTGCCAGCCACACAATCCTGCTGTCATTGGACAAACTAACTTTTATTCTTTCAGTAACTGGCTATGACTATTGCTTCTCTTTCCACTAAAACTTTTGATGAAACGAGCAGACATATATTTCCTCGCCGCTCGCACTTGCCCAACAGAAGCAATGCTCTGTGGCGAATTGACACTGGAGTAGTGCGAACTGTAACGTGGCTTGAAGATGGCACAATTATCACCTTGGGATTGTGGGGGCCTGGTGATACGATCGGCAAACCGATATCAAAATGCGATCCTTTTCAAATTGAATGCCTCACTAAAGTCGAGGCAATTTTACTATCGGGCGATCGCTGGCTAAATAGAGATATTTTGCTCAATCACATTCAGCAGGCTGAAGACTTTATGGTAATGCGAGGTTACAAAAGAGTTGACTTTATGCTCTATCAACTATTAACTTGGCTGGCTAAGAGGTTTGGTTCTGAGGTAGAGCGAGGACATATGATCGATATGATTTTAACCCATCAGGACATTGCAGAAATTATCGGTACAAGTCGCGTAACTGTCACTCGCACCCTCGGTCAGTTTGAGCAGCAAGGCTTAATCGATCGTCTGCCTCTCCACCGGATTATTCTGCAACCTTCTGAGGTTTGGCACTACGAAATCTAAGGGTAGAATCAATGTCTCGCACGCGCGTGCGAAGCTATCCCGGAGGGAATCGCCCCAAAATTCCTGTATCCTTCGCTACTAAAAAAAACTATTGACTTTCTGAGACTGTCTGTGCAAGAATCAACAGCTATACCTATAATATACGGTAAGTCGATCAAGTTTAAGATGATTGCTAGAGAGCGATCGGCTCTCTAGCAGCGAGGAGCTTTTTGTGCTTTTCGACAGAGACAATGCAAGAGGAAAGAAAATGAAAACTAAATGGCTGAAAGCTCGATTCAAAAGAAACAAAATAGGGGCATTAATTGCCGTCATAGCGGTGCTGGCGATCGCAATTCCTCTGTTCCCATTTTTCCCAACCCAAGCAGCGGAATCAAAAAGTAAAATTCAATTCGTTTCCCCCGCGTGGGTTGCCCAAAACGCCAGCGACAAAAACCTGCGAATTCTCGATGTCCGCACCAATCCAATGGACTACTTTATCGGGCATCTTCCCAACGCAGTCAACATCGCCGACAACACCTTGCGCGGGCCGGACAGCGGTTTGCCAGTACAGTATCTAACGCCGGATAAACTGGGGCAATTACTGTCGCGGGCAGGAGTAACAGACAACAGCCGCGTCTTAGTTTATTCCGACGGCAGAGACATTCTCGGCGCGACAATGGTTGCTTACGTATTGGAGCGATTGGGACACTCGGACATAGCAGTTATCGACGGAGGTTATGCGGGTTACAAAGCAGCTCAAACTGTGACGAAAGAGTTTCCAAAATACGCGGCTGGTACACTGACTGTGCGCGACAACAAATCAATTCGTGTTACCCTGGATGAAGTCAAAAATTTAATTGGCAAAGCAGGCGTCACATTCATCGATCCCAGACCGGAAAAACTATTTCAAGGGGAAGAAAAAATCTGGACGCGCAACGGACACATTCCCGGCGCTCGCAACATTCCCTGGCCGACTTTTACCGATGCTGAAAACCCGCACAAGTTGAAGTCTCTCGACGAAATCAAGCAGATTTTGGCAGCTAAAAAGATCGATCGCAACAGCGACATCATCGTTACTTGCAGTACGGGGCGGGAAGCAACGCTGCAATATGTAGTTTTGAAACACTTGCTGAACTATCCGAAAGTCAGAATCTACGAAGGTTCTTGGACTGAATACAGTCAGACTAATTTACCTGTAGAAACTGGTCCGGAACAAGCAGTGTAGAAAACAAATCTGTAGTTAACAGCAATTTTGGCTAAAAATTGACCGAAGAGGTAGAATGAAAACAATAATTATCTCGATATCAATGCTCGGAATAATCAGCGCGATTGGCTTTGGTTTATCAACAATAGCTGAGCACCGACAAGCAGATAATTCCGTTGCTTGCACTCCTAGCGAACAACCAGATGAAAAATCGGAGACTTCGCCGCGAAAAACTTAGCGCTAAAATGGAGGCTCTGCCTCGCTTTACAGTTGTTTCTGGAGTCAAGTATTTTATTGTGAATAACACCGCAGAAATTGCTTTTTCACCGCTGACAAAAACTTCGCCGCCCCGATCGCAGCGTCCGATTTTAGCTCTGATACTGACGCTATTTGCTGCTGGTGCGGCCGGTTTGAGCGCCTACGGCTGGCGGCAGAGCGTTTTATTTCTGATTGGAGGCTTGCTGGGCGCGAGTTTGTATCATGCAAGTTTTGGCTTTGCTTCTGCTTACCGCAAATTATTTGCCGATCGCGATATTAGAGGTGTTTTAGCGCACTTGTTGATGTTAGGAATTGCTACTGTACTTTTTGCTCCCGTACTTGCATCAGGAGAGGCATTCGGACACAAAATAGCCGGGGCTGTTGCGCCTGTGGGCTGGCAAAATGCGATCGGCGCTTTTCTATTCGGAATTGGAATGCAATTGGGCAGCGGCTGCGCTTGCGGCACGCTTTGGACAATTGGCGGCGGCAGCACGTCAATGCTGTTAACGCTGCTGACTTTTTGCATCGGTTCTTTTGCAGGAAGTTTGACCAGACATTTGTGGCATTTGCCCTCGCTACCGCCGATATCTTTAGGAAAAACTTTGGGATGGATGCCCGCAGTCATCTTGCAGCTAAGCGTATTTCTGTTAATTGCGATCGCCCTCTGGCAGTGGAATCGCACCAATGGCAAGCAACCCTTAACAGCAGATTTTATCATTAAAACTCCTCAATCTCACATCAAGAATCAATGGCTTTACGGGCCTTGGCCTCTGGCTGCCGGAGCCTTTTCCCTTGCCTTTCTCAACTGGGTAAAACTGTTAATTGACGGCAGGCCTTGGGGAGTGACTTGGGGGTTTACTTTGTGGGCCGCAGAACTTGCTACTGCTTTCGGCTGGAATCCCGCAAATTACCCGTTTTGGAATACTCCCGACAAGTTGGAATCCTTGCAAAAAGGCATTTTTGCTGACGTTACTTCCGTGATGAATTTTGGCATTGTTTTGGGAGCAGTTTTAGCGGCGGCTTTGGCTGGCAAATTCACCGTCAAAACAAACCTTTCGTTACCCAAAGTTACAGCCGTTTTGAGCGGCGGTTTCATGATGGGTTACGGGGCGCTGCTGGCTTTTGGCTGCAATGTCGGCGCTTTTTTTAGCGGTATTGCTTCTACCAGTTTGCACGGTTGGCTGTGGATTGCGACTGCTTTGTTGGGCAGCGTTGCGGGAATTAAATTGCGATCGCTCTTGCGACTTGAGAATTAATTTCCAACATGAATAGGCGATCGACCTCTGTAGGGACAAAGACAAAGCCTTTGTCCCTACAGAGGTCGCGTTTTCCCGCCAAGCGCGCCTAAAACAACAAACTACTGTTTACATATAGACATTAAGTATTTAATCGTGTAATGTATTAGATTAAGTAGAGAGAGGTGGCGAGCACACTCAAAGAGCGATCGCCAAACTGCTAGCAAAACTGTCTCTCAATCTGGCCACTGTTGCCATTAATAAGAATTGCCACATCAGCGAAATCTTATAGATTATCCGGGCAAATCTCATCAGGCTGCATTTGCCCGATATCAAGCGCATTAAACTTAATTATGCGCTCAATCGACCTGAGAAAAACAACAGGAACTAAGAAGCATCAATGCGGAATCATCATCTCGCAGATATAGCGGTTCTCAAAAAAGTGAGGTATGCCCTATGCCCTATGCCCTATGCCCATTAGTACCTCATCTTTCTGAGAAAGGCTATAGTGTCTTGCAGCCATTTAAGAAAAAAACTGGTTTGCCAGTATTTTCTCTTAAATCAGCCGCTCTGTTAAAATCGTCCCTGTTCAAAGGTGACGGTGCAATCTTCGATCAAATTCAGAATGGTCTGGGCAACAGATAATTTGTATCGAATGTGCGTTTATTAAATTTTATCATCGACTCGTCAATAAGTTCAAAAGCAAGGGCAACAATCGCACTTGCTTTTTTGTTTGTGTTGATTTCTTTCTTCTCACTGCCAACAGATGCGATATCTCGCACCTGTTGACTGCCGCCAAGTAGGTGAGTATGAATAAACTTAAGGATGAGACAGCATATATCCGCCTACCTACTTAGCAGTTACTGTGAACTACCCAGCGCTGACATAAAGGTACAGCGTGAGCTTCTGACTTCAACGGGGATTGCGTTAACTTAGACTTACGTCCCAGTTTCGGACTCACATCCCCTCCATCAGCAGCAGTCCTGGCTCCCAAGACCGATAGCATTCTGATTCCTTCTGCTCTGATATTTATTGAGGCGTTTCCATCCCTATCGTGATGAGTACCACAACTAGGACAAGTCCATGTCCTAACATCTAATGGCATTTCATTCACCTGATAGTGGCAATTTGAGCAGAGTTTCGAGCTAGGGAACCATCGGTCAATCTCTACCAACACTTTGCCTTCGCGATCTAGCTTGTAACGCAAGAAATTGACAAATATTCCCCAACCTACATCAGAAATTGCTTGAGCTAGTTTGTGGTTGCGAACCATGCCCTTAACGTGAAGGTTTTCGACTACGATGACTTGGTTATCGTCAACAAGCCTTCTAGATAGCTTATGCAAGTAGTCTTGACGGACATTGCTAATTCGTTCGTGAACCCTAGCCACCAGTTTCCTGGCTTTATCTCTCGACTTGCTTCCTTTCTCCTTTCTGGCTAGTTTTTGCTGTTTTCGTTTGAGGTTGCGCTCGTGTTTTGCTAAATGCTTAGGATTAGGGTATTTGGATGTCTTGATACCATCATTGACAACTGCAAAATCTTTCAATCCCAAGTCAATTCCTGCAACTTTTCCATCCGTGTGAACAACTGGTTTGTCTCCTTCGAGTTCTGTCAACACAGAGGCATAGTATTTCCCCGAAGAAGTAACACTGACGGTTACGGTTTTGATAGTTCCCTCAAGCGGTCGATGTAACTTGGCTTTGACAATGCCGACACGACCGGGAAACTGGAGAAAGTCGTCAACAAGTTTGACTGATTGCGGATACTGAATTGACTGCTTATTTTTTTTTGATTTGAATCTCGGGTATTTAGCCCTAGACTCAAAAAAGTTTTTGTAAGCAGTTACCAGGTTGAGCGTAGTGGATTGCAAAACCTGAGAGTAACACTCCGACAACCATTGTGTTTCTTCTTGTTTTTTGAGATTCGGTAGGAGCTTGTTCAATGCAATTTGAGTCAAGCCTTTGCCCGTGGCTTTGTAGGTTTTGATACACATCTCTAGTGCATAATTCCACCACCAACGGGAACAGCCAAAATGTTGAGCTAATATCGTCTGCTGTTCAATTGTCGGATAAAGTCTAACTTTGACGGCTTGATTCTGCATTGCTCCCACCTCCTTTTAGGATTATATATATTCCTAATAAACAGTCAACCGAGTTGGCAAATTTTACGCCTGTTTGACCGGATAAAATTTGCTTAGGGGAGTTCATGTATCCCAACGCTGACCCAAAGGGTACAGCGTGGGACTTAGAGCTGCCCCCAAACCCCCTCAAAAGTTAAGGCGGCGGTATTGCCTGTAAAATACTCGCTCCCTGCAACATTTGAGACTCTCCTGCTCTACCCGCTTCGGGGTATTCCCAAGACGGTGCAAAGGGTGGAACCAAGAAGGAGCAAGCTTTCCACCCACCCTGCACCCCCACGCCGAGCATCAGGCAGTTTCCGCCCCTGTGCCCGTGCTGCTCGTAAAACCGACAGTGCCGACAGCTTAAACCTACATTTACGTTGCTCACGGGATTTCTCCAACCGTTTTTGTAATAAAAATATACTAACACCTGTACACCTACCGGAATTGTGTACTATGATATAATGTACAATTTAAACTCGATCGCCAGTGGGGAATGTGGAACTATCTTCTAGAGTACAATATGCCCTGTTAGCGCTCTTGGAATTGGCGAGCCACTACCCCAAGGATTCGCCCCTAACAGTAAGCGAACTTACTGCTTCTCAAGAGATACCCGAACGCTATCTAGACCAAATTCTTGCCGTGCTGCGGCGTGCAAGTATTGTCCAGAGTCTGCGGGGTGCTAAAGGCGGTTATTTGCTGGCGAAAGAGCCTTGGCAGATTACCTTGCTAGAGGTGTTTTCGACACTCGAAGGCGACGGCAGTGGCCCGACCCAAAAAGTTTCGGAATCTGTAACAATAGAAAAAACTGCGGTGCTAGAAATCTGGCAGGAAGCTCAACAGGCATCTTGGTCTGTTTTGGGGAAATATACATTACAAGATTTGTGCGAACAGCGGGATGTTCGCAAACAAGCACATCCCATGTATTACATTTAAGTGGAGAGAAATTAAGCCATGAGAATTGCTAAGGATGTTACAGGAATAATTGGCAGAACTCCTTTAGTTCAGCTCAATAAAATTCCCCAAGCCGAAGGAGTAGTTGCTCAGATTGTGGCCAAATTGGAAGGGATGAATCCGGCTGCTTCGGTGAAAGATCGGATTGCGGCAAGCATGATTCAGGCGGCAGAAGATGCGGGGTTAATTCAACCGGGGAAAACTATTTTAGTTGAACCGACTTCAGGCAATACTGGAATTGCTTTGGCAATGATCGCGGCGGCGAAAGGGTACAGTCTGATTTTAACTATGCCGGATACGATGAGTACGGAACGCCGATCGATGCTGAAAGCTTACGGAGCTCAGTTGGAATTAACGCCCGGACATGAAGGGATGTTAAGCGCGATCGCCCGTGCGGAAGAAATTGTAGAAGAAACCCCCGATGCTTTCATGCTGCAACAGTTTCGCAACCCCGCTAATCCAAAAATTCACCGGGAAACAACGGCCGAGGAAATTTGGGAAGATACAGAGGGTAAAGTAGATTTTTTAGTTGCTGGAGTTGGCACCGGCGGTACGATTACTGGAGTTGCTGAAGTAATTAAACCGCGAAAGTCTAGTTTTAGGGTAATTGCAGTTGAACCCGCCAGCAGCCCCGTGCTTTCTGGAGGCAAATCTGGTGCTCACAAAATTCAAGGGATTGGTGCAGGATTCATCCCGGAAGTGTTGAAACCAGAGTTAATTGATGAAACAATTGCAGTTAGCGACGCAGATGCGATCGCCTACAGTCGTCGGCTGGCCAGAGAAGAAGGATTGTTGTCAGGAATTTCTGCCGGCGCCGCTTTGTATGCCGCAATTCAAGTCGGCAAGCGTCCCGAAAATGCTGGAAAATTGATAGTTTTTGTCCAGCCTTCTTATGGCGAACGCTACCTCAGTACAGCCTTGTTCAAAGATTTAGAATTGCCGACTGTCAGCGAACTCGAAGCATTAGTCAGCAAGTATTAAATTGTAGGCACCGGGCGATCGCCCCTCCTGCGGCATTGATATCAGCTTAACCCGAAAGACCGCCAGGGAATTAATTCCCTGGCTCAAAGCGAAAGTCCTCGCTATGAGGACTCATGAGTTAATAGTCCTCATAGCGAGGACTTCAGCTTTGAGGCAGGGGTTTAAACCCCTGCCGGACTGCAGCGAAAGCGCATATTTGTTGACAGCAATACTCCTGACAATCAAGCATCCAGCATACAAGCCCCCGAATTTATCCGTAGGGTCAATGCTTCAATCTAAAATCTAAAATCTAAAATCTAAAATCGATTGACCTTACCCTACTTTTCAGACTTGATACAACTTCCAACTAGCCATCGCCAACATTCCGTAAATAACAAACTTTAGCGGGCGTTGAGGCATAATTTGGCATAATTTAGCACCTACTAAAACTCCCGGCACCGAACCCAACCAAATTGGCAAAACTAAACTCCAGTCTACCGTTCCGAGGCTGAGGTGTCCCACAGATGTAAACATCAACAAAATTGCCGCCTGCGAAATATCTGTACCCACCAATTTAGAAGTATCCAGGCGGAAAAAAGCAATCAGCAACAGTGCAAACATCGAACCGGAAGACACGCTAGTGATTCCCACTATGCAGCCTAAAATTGCTGCCGCACTCACAGTACAAATACGGCCATAATTAGTATTTAAGTCCCATTTAGCGGGCGAAGGCAATTTAAAACTAGGGAAAAATGTTTTGACCACTAATTGGCTCAGCGATAAAGCAACAATTAGTGCGATCCCTACTCCGAGAACGCGCAGCAATATGCTGTCTAAGTCCTGACTTCCGCTGGATTTGATGCAGTGTAAAATCCACACGCCAGTCAGCGAACCGGGCACGCTGCCCAAAGCCAGCCACTTAACTATTTGCAAGTCGAGGGTCTTTTGCTGCCAGTGTTTGAAGCCACCAACAACTTTCATCAGTGTAGCAGCTACGACATCCGAACTAATAGCAATTGATGCCGGAACCTGAAAGACGAAAATTAACATTGGGGTGATGAGCGAGGCTCCGCCAACTCCGGTCAAACCAACGATAATGCCCACGAAAAAGCTGAGAAACGATAGTAATAAGTAATTCACTGTTATGCCCAAAAACTGTGTATTTAAGCGCTGCCAACCAACAAATAGATAACTTGGGTGGCTAGAACAACACAGCTACACAGGCTAAATCTCACTTGCATTTCAATATGTATTGCCAGGTCTTTTGCTTTTCAACGCTTGATATTTACTGCGTGTTAAGCTACAAAAATCTTGGTAAAAGTAAGTAAATGCAAATCAACCAAACTACAAAAATTGTAGTGTAAAAGCTCCCTGATTTTCTTATATGTACCTGTGTAACTGATGAAAAACCCTGGATTCATTTATGGGGTTTATATTCGGCTTTCTACCTTGAAGTGACGAGCGTCACAGGTAAAGCATAGCTGAGGTTAACCGAGTCCTTGCCGGAAAAGAAATCGGGAGTTTCGAGAACATTAAAATGAATCAATGCCACAATGACAACAGTGAAGGCGGTTGATGATACTAAACCCGTCAATAACTCTTTTTTGAGGTTTTTTTCCTTGGGTTTGTCGGCAAAAACATCTAAAGTTCCTAGCTGCATCAACAGAATTCCCACAATATTGGAAAGCCAGTAGCCGACAATTGTGCAAGGAAACAGTAAATCTGGGGAAAGCCAACTACAGATATACCCAAAGGCGTAGGCAATTGGCAGATTGAAAAATATGTCGTTCCACCAACACAGGGGTGATAGCAAATATCCAATTGCCAGAAGCAACCCGCCTCTGATCTTTTTAAACCAGACTTCCTTAAAGCCCTTAGCTTCTGGCAACTGTTGGGTGAGTTGTCCTGCAAGCTGGTACTCTTCAATGACTTTTTTAGCGTTTTCCACGTTAATAGCTCATTACTCGATCGACTTACCGTAGTTTAACAGCCTAAATCAGTTATGTCTAGTAAGTAAATCAAGTTACCGTATTTTGTGGAATCGGCTAAATATACTTTTTTTGCGGTACTAAAATATCTATCCGAGAGGGGTTGTTGAGAATGCTGGCTGGTGATAATTTAGGCGCCGATCGAGAAATTGAAAGTTTCAGGCAAATGCTTGACTGTTTGCCAAAGATATGCAGTATCGATGCCCCAGTAAAATTGCAGGTAAACGAGCAAAAGCCCGATCGCGACTGTCACGCCGAGCAATTTAGGGACTATTTTCGCGACTGTCTCAAGCACTACGAATGCTGCCCAGATAGCAGCAGCTAAGATAAGAATGGAAGCGATCGTGGCAACTGTATCGCTGTTCATGATTAACTCCTGTTGACAATCAATCGGGTATTACAAGACTACTTGGGCCCAGGGCGGCGGCCAAAATCGAATAAATTACTCCAATCCCCAATAAGCCCACAGCAAAACTGAACAATAAAACCATGCCGTCTGGGGGATTGTAGGTATCGTGGTCAATTTGGTGGCGAACAGTGAAGTAGTGCTTAGTTGAGATTAAGACTGTCACCCAACCTATTAGAGAGAAGATTAAACCCAACTTCCACCCCATCGCCTGACGGTAATGTACGGGCATTTGCACCACGCGAAGTCGGATGATGACGACGCCAAAACCCATGAGTGCGATCGCAGCCCGCATCCATGCTAAGAAGGTGCGCTCATTTGCCGATCGATCGATCGCCCGCGACAGATTTTGCTGCTTTGGTTTCTCATCATCTACTTGCATCGGTTTGAACGATAATTGCACGCGATCGAACTCTTTAATATTCATATTAAACCGCCACCATTATTCAGGTGCAATCAAACCAAATGAGCTAGAAGGAACGGTGAACATATAATAAATTACCCCAGCCCCTAGGATGGCGATCGCGAGGCTGAAAAGAATTACCCAGCGATCGGTAGGTTCATAAGTATCGTAATCGATATCGTGACGGACACCAAAGTAGTGCTTAGTTGAGAATAACACCGTCAGCAAACCCACTGCTGAAAAAAGCAAACCCAACTTCCAGCCATTGCCGGGAGTTGGGAGTAGAGGGGGGTGAAAGGTGCGAAGGCGCACGATAACTACGCCAAAACCCATCAGCGATATTGCTGTCCGCATCCATGCTAAATAAGTGCGCTCGTTTGCCAAGTGATCCCGCACCCGCGACGGATTAAGTCGCTTAATCTTTTCTGTATTTACTTTGGTGGATTTCCAATTTAATAGCATAGATCAACCTTTTAATTTTAATGGGAAATAAGAAGGTAAACCGATATATTTGCGCTTGGATGATTATCCGCCAGGGAGCGATCCCCGGCGGGATTTTGCGTTGCAACGGGGTTTACAGAGCCGATCGCATTACAACTTCACCAAAACTAATCATTTTCCTCAGTAGGTGCGTTGGGAACTTGTGCATCTATGTAAGCCTGAGTCACATCAGGAACAAACCAATTCGCATCCCCAGGCTGGAAAACTTTAGCAGTAGGAACGTTGAATTCTACAGCCCCCGTATCGGGATTAGCTCTGGCTACAACTTGAGTTCCGTCAACTATCTTAACAGCTAGACCGCCAGTCAATTCTTCTGAAGGTTGATCGGTCGTTCTTAAATCGGTTGCTTTGACATCGCTGGCTAGATAAATTCCATCGCAATCCCATTTATGTTCAGTTGTTTGGCCGTCAGCTAGAAAATAAAGGGCATTCTCGTAAGAAGACTCCGCTGCTTTTTTGCGTTTCGGGCCGTAGACAGCCAGGGTTTTTCCTGTCTCGTTGCGGCACTGACCCCAAGGTTTTCCCGTTTCTAAAGTGTATTTTTGAAACTCCAATTGAGAGATTTTTTGCTGAAGTTGCTCAGGGGTATAATTCTGGGCGGTATCGGGTGCGTCTTTCGCTGCCTTGAGAGTGTTCAGAGATTGAGTCACCTCTATGTAGTCGGGATTGCTCGCATATCTCGGCGTTTTTGGAGCGTCGGCCCAGGATGGGGGAACGAATACTAAATTGGCGGTCATTACCAAGAGCACTAAAACAAATTTGAAGATTTTCACAATTTTTCTCCTTTTCTCGATTGTCAGGTTTTTTCCAACTTTCTGTTTGCTTGCTATTTTAGGACTTAGGCAAAAACGATATCTCTTTAACTGGTTTGCCTGAAAAACCAAATTTTTCCGAAGCGAAAAATCTGTTTTTTTAGCATTATACCTATTGTCAAAGTCGCTCGGCGTGGGGTAGTGGCGAAGCGAGCGGGCGAGCGTTTAGGGATTAATCCTCAATTTTTTAGCTCGGTTTGATTCACCACTACAGGATTTCTTGAGACAAGAGGTATATTGTTGCCTAAGTCTGGCAATTGGCTAGCTCAAAAGATGGTTTCAAGTTTCGTGACTACTTGAGGCTAAATTAGTTTGAAGCTGGTTTTAGCTTGGTCACTCACTTCATTATTAACTTAGCATATTTGTTGATAAATTTCAAGCAATTTACCGCCATTTTTAAGCAAATAATTGTTAAGGGAAAAGTGATGAGTTCGGACTTATGGCTTATGGCAAATTATCTACCTAGAGAGGGATGAAAGTAGCGAAACATTGGTCGAGCATTAGTTAGATTAAAATGGCGGGATCAGCCGATAACTACCACTTTCAATCAGGATAAATATTCCCAAACCAATCAAAACAAAAGGGACAACAGCCTTGGTATAGCGAGTCAAAATAGGGGCGATCGCCCTTTGGCGAGTTAACCGGTAAGCGGCATAAGACCAAACACCTACCATCACCGAGAAAACCGCCAAAATCACCAGCAAGCTCGGCAAATCGCTGCTAGCAAACAGCGGCAAGTAAATACCGATGTTGTCACCCCCGTTAGCCACTGTTACCGCAGCCACATTCAAAGTTTGGGGGTTGAAAAGATTTACTAGCTTTGACACAGGTGAATTAGATTTCCGGTTAAATTCGCCCGATACTGCTTGTACTTCATCTTCCTCATTTTCTCTCTTGACTAAGTGACTGATGCCGATCGCGATCGGAACCAAACCCAGCAAACCAATCCAAGCTTTCGGCACAATTAAACCGCCAAAAAAACCGGGCAAACTAGCAGCGATGAGTGCTGCAAATCCGAGGTACTTACCGACAAAGATATGCCGGGGGCGGAAAGTATCATTTACCTGGGCGAAGAACAGCATCGAAAGCACCATATCGTCGATATTGGTTGCGGCAAAAGATGTAATCCCGGCAATAATCGCTGCTGCAATCCAATTCATGTGCTGTCCCTGCAATTTTTTTAAACTTCAGTTCCGCTGGCGTTACCTCTGCTCATAGTTATCAAACAGAAAGCGCAACCAACTAAAGATATTATACTTAAAGTTGGGCTTGCAAGAGTGCCGCTTTTAACCAGAATCGCTATTCCCAATCCGATCAAAACAAAAGGCACAAGCTGATTGCCGTAGCGAGTCAGAGTATCCGCGATCGCCCGCATCTGAATCAACCGATAAGCAGCGTAGCACCAAACGCCCACCATGCTGAAGAATACGGCGAGAATCACCGCCAAACTTTCTAAAGTATTGCTAGCAAAAAGAGGCACATATATCCCGATATTGTCGCCTCCATTTGCCACCGTCACCGCTGCTACGCTGTAAGTTTGAGGAGACAGAAAACTGCTAAAAAAAGAGTTCTCAGATTGCTCTAATTCTGCCTCAGCTTCCGAATCGTCAGTGTCTGGATTCAGCAAGCGGCTAAGCCCGATCGCAATTGGCAGCAAACCCAGCATTCCGATCCAATCTGGCGGAAAGATTAAGCGGCCAAAAAACCCCGGAAGGCTAGCCAAAACCAGTGCAGTAAAGCCCAGAAACTGACCGAAGACGATATGCCTGCGCCGAAATACTGCATTCACCTGCGAGAAAAACAGCAGCAGAATCAGGATATCGTCAAGGTTCGTAGCCGTAAAAGCTGTCATTGCCGTAGAAATTGCTGTTAGTAATTCATTCATTTCTGTGTCTCCTCAGATTTTTTATTTCGTTGTACTTGCTGGGATCGTATCGTCGGAACTGGCAAGATGCCCGTTCCACAAAAATTAAATTTTATTGTGAGCTGTTGAGCTGAGCAACGCCCTTGAAATGCCGCTCGACAATTCTGCAATATCTCAGTAAAAACCCAGTTGCTTAAAAACTCTTTCTCCGAAGAGCGAACTGGTAACTGCTAATCAAAAACGCTCACTGTCAAAGGGGACGGCTTTCAATCGAACACCGCCGTAAATTGCATTTTCTTCCTCGAACTTGGCATGAATTGCGTCTATACCCTGCTGCATCGATCCCGTCAGTTCAGGAGAACGCAGCCGCTGCCAGAAAAACCATCCGCAAGTAACCACCAAGTACATCAAGAACAAGTAAGGAAACGCATCGTAAGGAGCTTCGGGAGGTGGGAACATAGTGCTGCCGGGAATGCCCACGCTGCCCGCAACCGGAATCATCATAAATGCGATCGCCACAACCGAGAACGCTACATCCCGCACGCGCAATTTACCAATTTTGTGCAGGTAAACTGGAGCCGCGATCGAAATTAAGACGTACACGGTTAAAAATCCGTAGCTGCAAAGTGCTCCCAAATAACCCATACAATCGAACAGTTTGATGTCAAACATAGACATCACAGCAGGCACCAAAAAAGCCAGAAATGTACACATGGTTACTGCAACGTGGGGAGTTCTATTAGATGAATGCGCTACACCTAATGAAGAGTGAAACAAACCGTGGCGCGCCATCATAAAAAACACTCTCGCCGCTGGATTGATGCTGCCGAGCACGCAAGCAAAAAAGCTAAATAAAGCGCCGAAAGCCACTAACTCTCCCAGCCAACCCATGCCCACTTGTTGCGCTAGAAAAGTCAGAGGTTCTTCACTATTAGTAATAGAAACTCCCGTACCGCTAAAACCCAAAACCTCAATATAGGTCATCAAAATGAAGAATAAGCCTGCCATCACAGCGCTGCCCATGACAGCCCTGGGGATATTTTTCAAGGGTTTTTTCGCTTCGTCGCCCAGAGATGTAGCACTTTCAAAACCAGAGAAACCAAACATTACTAAGACAAGTCCCGTCGCTATGTTCCCCGGAGTTACGCCTTCCAAAGTTAATTGCGACATATCTAAGGCAAAACCTTTGTGCGCCCAGATGATAATTCCTAAAAGTGCGATCGCCGCCACTGATGCTCCCTCCAGCCACAGCATCGCCATAGCTGAAAGTTGGATATCTTTATAACCTGCATACCAAGCAACGCCGGCCCCGATCGCTAACAGCGTAATCGGTGACGGATGGATGCCTAAATGACCGATGAAAGTACCCGTAAAGTTGGCAAAACCACACAAAACGGCCATCGCAGTAAATAGATAAGCGAGTACCAAACTCCAGCCGCAAATTACGCCGGCAGTCGGGCCTAGTCCTTTAACAATATAAGAATAAAGAGAACCTGCAGAAGCCGATCGACTCGCAAATTGGTTGATATTGATGCTGACAAATACTAGGCCTATCAAGCCGATGAGAAAGCTCAGCCAAGCCCCGTTACCCGAAAGAGCGACAATTAACCCTATATTAGAGGCTGGTATCGTTGTAGGTGCAATGACGGCAAAGGATTGAGCTAAAACCTCCCCGAAGGAGAGGCAGTCCGGCTTTAAGCCGTGGGGACTGTGATTTTTTGGCGTTTTCTTGGTCATTTATCTTCTCTCTTTTTGTCGATCGACTTTTGGCGATCGGCTTAAACTTGTCGGTGCTGCTTCAGCATTGGGCCCTGCGTTAGAAGCTTAAGTATCACCTTAAGGCTCTTTACAGGTAGAATCAAATGTTGTTTTTTATCGAATTAATAAATACAAGTGATGCAATGCTGCAGCCAAAGAACTGTTGGAAGACGACACCTATCTGTCGCCACAAGCTCAAACCCTTGAGGTTAAAAGGAAACTTTAAATAGCGGCTGACAACCGTGCTTTTTGGGGATTCCAACCTGTACCAGAGACTCATCGAAAAGTTGAGGTCAAAGTTGAGCCGCAAAAGATTTTTATTTCAAAAAATAACTGTATTCAGTAAAAGGGTACTCAGCATGGCCGGAATGACACTTGACCAACTGCGAGTTTTTCTAGCTGTGGCGGAACACCTGCACTTCAGCCGCGCAGCAGAGGAACTTTACATCACCCAACCCGCTGTCAGCGCGACAATCCAAAGCTTAGAGGCACAATACGGAGTAAAACTATTTCACCGCATCGGCCGTCGCATCGAAATCACAGATGCTGGGAAGTTGCTGCAAGTTGAAACGCAGAAAATTCTAGACCAAGTTGCTTTGACAGAGAGAGGTTTGCGGGAGTTGAACGACTTGCAGCGAGGCGATTTAAACTTGGGTTGCAGTCTGACCATTGGCAATTATTGGTTGCCTGATAAACTTAGCAAGTTCAAACAAAAATATCCTGGTATTTGCGTGAATTGTACTTTGGCAAATGCCGAAGAAATTTGTGCGGGGACGGCGACGGGAACATTTGATTTGGGTTTAGTGACGGGAGACATCAAAGCTTCGCTTAAGATCACTCTGGAAGAAGAAGTTGTAGGCAGCGAACGCTTGCTGATTGTAGTTGGCAAATCTCACCCTTGGTTTGAACGTGCAGATGTGAGTTTAGCGGAAATTGCGGAAACGGATTGGGTGATGCGAGAAGCTGGTTCTGGAGTTCAGCAAATGTTGGAACAAGCTTTGCAAAGTTGGGGCATTAATCCCAATGAATTGAATGTAACTTTAGTTTTGAATAGCAGTGAAATGGTAAAAGCAGTGGTGGAAAGTGGCACAGGTGCAGCCGCTATTCCTGAATTGATGGTAAAAAAAGAATTGCAGCTATCTACACTACGAGCGATTAAAATTATAGATAGCCAACCAAGTTCTAATGTATGTTTTGAAATAATTAAACCAGTTTTAAAACTTAAGCACCGACAGCGTTTTCAAACTGCAATTACTAAAGCTTTTGAACAGATATTAACTTAAGGTGCTGGTAATTGCTAATTGATCACTTACCCACCAATACTCAAGAAACCAGTTTTTTTACCAACATAAAAAGCTAAACGCCGTGTATTTTCGTAAAAAACCCGGTTTCTCCCCACTCGTGCGTCCAGGAGTATAATTATCTCTCAACCAATTTCCTCAAGTCCAATAAATTTTTACCCCCATCACCAATAATCAGCGGCAATTTCCCATCCCATTTTTCTATAGCCTGCCTTTCTAAAAGTTCCGGAGTCAAATTGTCCCGCAGCAACCTTTGCACTTCGGCTTCTCCCTTGGCTAAATTCACCTTAGCGTCCGCCTGTTTTGCTGCTTTCAGCGCTAAAAACTCCCCTCTTTTTGCCTCTTGTTCGGCAATTTGTTTCGCCTCCACCGCCTCGCTAAACCGCTCAGAAAAGTGAACGTGTACTAAAGAAATATCGTCAACGGCAATGTGATATGTAACCAGCCTCAAGGTCAAATAATCATCAACTGCGGCTTTAACTTCTCCCCGTTTAGTAATTATTTCTTCAGCCGTATATTTTGCCATAACTGCTTTTAATACTTCTTCAACAGCCGGATCTATAATGCGAGCAATGACTTCTTTCTCGTCACCTATTTCTTGAAAAATAGCATTTGCTTCTTCTGGGACAATGTGCCAGTTGAGCGCTACATCCGTGAAAACATCTTGCAAATCTTTTGAGGAAGCTTCAGCGGAAATTTCCTGTTTTTGTACCCTGACGCTCAACTTTTTTACATTATAAACTGTGGGGACTATTACGTGAATTCCTTCTCCGAGTACCTGTTCTTGCACTTTACCAAACTGCATCACCACGCCCCTTTCTCCAGCGTTGACAATGACAAAAAATTTGGACAAAATAGCTAAAAACACTATCAATAGAGCTAGTTTAACAGCTATGTAAACATCATTATTTTTTTTATTGCTTCTTGGTTTGAGTGTGTCAACGTTACTGCTGGATTCTAAAACCATGTTTCACCCCGATCGCACTTAATTGTCTGCTCAATATTGACTTAATAGGTATTCTATTTTCCGGCCCTCAACAACTGTTCAAAATCCGCTGCTGCCAAAGGAGGACTAAACAAATATCCTTGCATTATATCGCACTTATAGCGCCAGAGAAAATCTTTTTCGGCTTCTGTTTCAACTCCTTCGGCAATTACCTCAAGACAGAGACTGTGCGCCATTTCAATAATAGCTTTCACAATCGCTGCATTTGTGCAACCATCAGTGATGTTGCTGATAAAACAGCGGTCTATTTTTAAAGTATCGAATGGGTATTGCGTTAGATAGCTTAAAGAAGAATACCCAGTTCCGAAATCGTCAAGAGATATACAAACTCCCAAATTTTTCAAGTGTTGCAAAGTCGCGATCGCACTTTCGGCATCTTCTACCATCAAACTTTCGGTCAGCTCTAATTCCAAACTGCTCGCTTCCAAACCAGTTTCTGCTAAAATTTGGGCAACTCTGCTGCTGAGATCCGGTTGGTGAAATTGTCGCGGCGACAGATTCACCGCTATCCGAAGCGAAAAACCAGCATTTTGCCAAACTTGCATTTGCCTGCAAGCTGTGTGCAAAACCCACTCCCCTAATTGTACAATGAAGCCAGTTTCTTCGGCATGGGGAATAAATTCTGCGGGCGAAATCAGCCCTTTTTCTGGATGTACCCAGCGCACTAAAGCTTCTGCGCTCATAATTTTACCTGTCTGGACATTGACTTGCGGCTGATAGTAAACTTGGAATTCTTCTCGTTCCAGTGCGTTGCACAAACAAGTTTTTATCTGCTCTAATTTGTCGGCAGTATTTTGGATAAATTCGCTACTTTGCGATCGCAAAGTATTGTACTGTTCGGCGACAGCTTCTTGTTTTTTCAAGCGGCTCGATACCGCGCCCACCAGTTCAGCTTTACTAAAAGGTTTAGTCAGGTAATCATCTGCTCCCAATTCCATACCTTGCCGCATTTCAGAGCGATCGGCTTTACCGGTCAGAAAAACAAAAGGTACTGTAGCAGTAACAGGATTCGATCGCAAGGCCACCAGCACCCCATATCCGTCAAGTTCTGGCATCATCACGTCGCAAATAATCACGTCGGGAACATTTGACACCGCAGCAGATAAACCTTGTGATCCATTTTCTGCACCCGTCACGTCGAAACCTTCCGCTTTGAGGAGTTTGAGAATATTCTCCCGAATTACTTGGTCGTCCTCAATCACTAGAATCTTTTTCATATGTCATTCCCTGAAAGCGGTATAATTGACCGGCGTTGCTGAGCGCGATAACCGTGGCAATAACTGAGAACGCACAGCTCGATCGGCTCAACAGCCGAATATTTTCCCACACAAATAGCAAACGCCTGAAAAACGCTAATTTTTCAAGCACAACTAGATTAATGTTTCTCTGCTTACTCAGTGCCGTCCGTATTATTACGAGGGTAATTAATAAATCTCTAACTAATTCTAGGCGATCGATAGTTAGCAGCGCCTTAAATAACTGCTAAACTAACTGTGCCACCTGAACGATTGTCTGCAAACAATCTCAGCCTATTTATACCAGTTGCCAAAAACCCTGCAACTGCAAGCAAGTTCCAAACCCTTGCGGAGTCAGTCTTTCCCCATTCTTCAATGTAAAATCTAAACTTTTAAATCTCAAATGGTATTACCTACTGGATTCCCTGAACCCGCACAGATTGGGGTCATAGAAGTTAAGCAATATCCTCAGTACCGCGCTGTCACCTACACCCACGCGGGCGATTTGCGACAAGCAACTGGCATCGCCTTCAATCCCTTATTTCAACACATCAGCAACAACCAAATTGCGATGACAACACCAGTAGAAGCGCGCTACACGGAAACTTCCGGGCAAATCGATGCAGTTCCCCAAGCAGAAGTTTCGTTCCTCTATCCCGCACCAAATATCGCCCCCAGTAGCGTTAACTCCGCTGTAGAAATCACGGATACTTCGCCGATGACGGTTGTCAGCATCGGCGTGCGCGGGGCCTACACTTGGGAAAGCTACGAAAATAACCTCCAGAAACTTAAAGATTGGCTTCAAGAACATCCTGAATACGAAATAGTCGGGCCGCCGCGTCGCTTTTTTTACAATTCCCCGATGACGCCGGAAGCAACTAAAATCAGCGAGGTACAAATTCCGATCAAGTGCCGCTGACGTGAACAACTAATTCGCGAATGTGACCCCGCTGGCGGTGTTCCCACAGGTAAATTCCCTGCCAAGTTCCTAACAGCAACCTGCCGCGATCGATCGGGATTTGTTCAGAAGTATGAGTCAGCGCCGTGCGAATGTGCGCCGGCATATCGTCTGGGCCTTCGGCATCGTGAATGTAGCGATCGTCCTCCGGTACCAGTTTAGCCAAAAAGTTAGCCAAATCCTTAAGTACATCCGGGTCAGCATTTTCTTGAATCACCAAACTAGCAGAAGTGTGGCGCAAAAATAAGCTACAAAGTCCCGTTTTAATACCTGAAGTCGCCACCGCATCTTCTATCTTAGGAGTGATTTTGGACAGAGATTTTCCTGTAGTTTGAATCTTGAGTATCTGTTGATAGTGATTCATTCGATTGTAGATTGTAGATTTTAGATTTTGGATGAGACTGATGCCAAACTCTTCTGTTGGCGGAGGTAGACTTTGTTTGTGTAAGATCGATTTCTAATCGGACTTATGAAAAATAGTCTACAACAGCTTGGGCGATATCCTCCGTACCATTTTTATCCAATTTATCCGACAAACGGGGCGGATGTAGCGGTTGTCGCAAAAACTCCCAATCCCCCTCAAAGAACTCCGTCGCCGTCAAAATTTGATGTTCCGCATAATTTTGAATCCCTTCCAGCAACACCGCAGCTTCTGCAAAACCTTCTCTCCTTATAGAAACAACAGGTATTTCCAAGCGCAAAGCTTCCGCAAAAGTGCTGTATCCCGGTTTAGAAACTAAGCGCCCGCAGATAGGCATAATATCAACCGGACGCGGTAAAATCGGGAAAGATTGTGCAAACTCCTGATTTTTGACTTTAATCAAATTCGGCAAATCGGGAGCTCCCGCATCAAAAGTAATAAATTGCCAGTCGCTAAATTGCTGTAAATTTTGATAAGGAATTTCCTCTAAACCCAATCCGCCGAAAGTCAGCAATACAGTTTTTTCCAGCGGTGTTTCGATGCCGAATACTTCCCGAATTTTTTCGTTAGTGTAGCGAGGATTGCCGCCAGTCAAGCCCACATCTTGAATATTTGGGAAAGCTGGCATCGGTTCGTGCAAAGGAAGACGAAAAAGTCGATCGCACATTCCGAAACATTCACCAATCCAATCTGCCATTTCTACAAATTCCCCGCCCCAATCGCGATAGATAAAATCCCAGCCGAAATTGCTCATCATCCAGCAGGGAACCCCAGCCGCTGCCGCCATTCGCGTTGCCAAAGGAGGAATGTCTGCCAGCACCAAACCCACCCGATTTTGCTTGATAAAATTAACTTCGCTGGCAATTAGGGAATTTTGCTTTTTCCGAATTTCCCGCAATTTTTCCAGCGTCGCATCTTTATCCATATTCAAACTATCAGCTTGCACCACACCCACATCAAAAGCGCGGGGACGGTGGATAAAGTCGCCACCAATATAAGATTCTAGCAGCCAGCGAGGAGCTGTTGTTGTGATAATTAGTAAAATATCTGGATTTAATTCTTGAATTTTGGCAGCTACGGACGCAACTCGGACAGCGTGGCCGAATCCGTGATTCGTGATGGCAATATATAATGTTGGTCGAGACATAGATAATAGGGAATTGGGAATTGGGCATCGGGCATCGGGCATCGGGCATTGGAGGTAGAGACTGGAAGGCAACAAGGCCAAGCTTCAAGCGACGCACAACGAACAATGATACAACTAATGACTAATGAATAAGCGGTTGTGTATTTAAATTGCATATTCCTGGCGTTGCTCAGAGCAAATGCCCAGAAGAGTTTTATTATTATTTTAGATACATTTAAAGGCTGACTAGCTTATGTTACCGATTGATATTATCTCCGGTAGATTGACTATAATAATAAAATTATTTTTTAATGATGAACGCCACTCCTTTCTTTATGAAAAAATTAAAACGAAAAATTTTCCTCCTAACTTAATTATAATTGTACAGGCATCGAATATGCAAGAACTCATCAATCGGACGCTCCCTTAGACCAAACAGGCAATTGATTAATCTTGTCCAGGGTTATATCTACATACTTTTTACCGTCCGCCGCCAGATTTTCCCCAAAATATCCATCATCGCCGTCGTGCTTGTGAGGGCCACTCACAGCTTCTGCATAGCGGCCTTGCAAACGAGCTTGGTTGAAAGGAGAAGTCGCGTACCAGTACCAGCGACTCGGAAAAACTATGCCGCCAATATCCTCAATTGAATCGCGAGTGCCGCGAAAGTGGAAAATGCGATCGGCCTCTGCAAAACCATTTTCTCCCGAAAACACACCCCCAACCGAAATAACCGTAATTTCTGCCTGCAGCCATTCTTTAAGATAGCGAGTCGCACCCAAAGCAACTTGTGCCCCGCCGCTAGTGCCAATTAAAATAACTTTCAAAGGTTTTTGAGAATTAACTGAAATGGGAGATTGAGCATTCATGCGATCGATAATTGCCTTAGCCATTCCCTGATTGTATGCAAAGCCGTAGCGATAATCTAGAGAAATTGCAAACCTCCAGAGATTGCGAATTTTGATGAATATATCCCCCGCAATCGGCCCGCTTTTTGCCTGTTCTGCAAACCGCCAAAAAGGAGCCAGCCACCGCTCTCCTCCTAAACTTTTGTTAGACGCTGAATAAGGAAAAACATCGCCCACTGCTACACACTGCGGGTGACTTTTAACTAAACGCTTGAGAAAGAACTCTTCGCCAGGGGTTAATTCGTTCCCCGAAAAATCCCCAACTCCCGGTAAAAAGATGATATAACAATTGAGCTGCGAAGACTTGCGCGCTTCTAAATTGCCCTTGTTTGAGGGCAGTATCTCCGGCGGATTTTTCTTAATCCCAAAAGTTTCGGCACTTTGATTCAGCCACCATATAACAGTTCCCACCGGCGAAAGAATGCCCCAAATTATCAGGATTACACCTGCGATGAGCAACAAATTTAAACTTCCCCCGCGCAGCCATGCAAGTATCCGTAAAATCAATCTTAGCATTTAATAAAATCTGGTAGAATGCCAATTAATTACCTAATTACCTACAAATAGTTCGGTGATTCTGCTGTATTAGAGCTTATTTTGTAAAAGTTGTCAACTATCTTGAGGAGCAGGAGTTCAACGTGAAGGGAGAAGATTCAATTGCAGGTTTGGGGGTAACGCTTTGGAACGCACTTTCTTTGAACGGCAATTTTTACGAAAAAACTCCCTACACTCGCAGAACTAAGCGGATAGCTTTAACAATTGTAATTTTAGCTGCGCTGTCCCGCGTGTTGGGCAATGCTGTCATCTTGTTAATCAATCGAACTGAGCTATCAGTGTTATTTTTAGCACTTTGGATAGATGGTTTGGCAGTCGCGGGGGGTTATTATTTTTGGACTTTCACTATCTTTAAAATCGGAGAGTGGCTGAAGCAGGGGCACGTAACTTATGGGGAGTTGTTGGTTCCGATCGGCTTTGCTTACGCGCCCCAAGTTCTGAATTTCTTAACCTTAATTCCCTTGCTGGGAGAAGGAATTGAGCGCATATTAGCTGTCTGGAGTTTGCTAGCTGTAATTGTGGCGGTTCGCCAAGGTTTGGATATTCAAACTCGCTGGGCGGTGTTAATTTGTTTTGTGGGTTGGCCGTTGATCCAAATTGCGATCGGCTTTGTGAAAGTAGTTGAACAGTTGCTTTCACGATGGCTGTAATTCATCAATACGGCAGCAGTATAGTAAATTCGCTACCCTCTCCCGGTTCCGACTTGCAAATTAACTTTCCTCCATGCTGTTCTACCACAATTTGATAACTGATAGACAATCCTAAACCAGTCCCCTTACCTATCGGTTTAGTAGTAAAAAACGGATCGAATATTTTACCGCGTACCTCCGAATTCATCCCCACACCATTATCAACAATGCGAATCGCTACTTGATTTCCTTCCACGACTTCAGTGCAAATCAGAATTTTCGGAGTCTGTTTCCAGTCAACTTCACTCCCTCTTTCGCGACAAAAAGCATCAATCGAATTGGTCAGGACATTCATAAATACCTGATTAATTTCTCCCGGATAGCAGTTCACTAAAGGCAAATTGTCGTACTTCTTAATCACTTTAATATTCATTAATTTGTGATCCAAAATCATCAACGTGCTGTCGATACCTTCGTGGATATTAACCCATTTTCTATCTGATTCATCTAGTCGCGCAAAGTTTCGCAGCGACAGCACAATATCGCGAACCCTCGCAGCACCAACTCTCATGGAATCAATCATTTTAGTGAAATCATTCATCAAGAAATCTAAATCTATTTCCTCACTTTTATTTACTATTTCTGACTCGTAATTGGGGTATTTGTTTTGGTATAAACCTATTAAATCTAGTAAGTTTTGAGCGTATTCATTGGTATAATGTAAATTTCCATAAATAAAGTTAATCGGGTTATTAATTTCGTGAGCAATTCCCCCGACCAATTGACCTAAACTGGACATTTTTTCACTTTGAATTAGCTGCACTTGAGTGTGGCGAAGTTCTTCCAGTGCAGTATGCAAATTCTCAGTTCTTTGGGCTACTCGCGTTTCCAGAATATTATAAAAACGAGCATTTTCTAGAGAAATAGCTGCTTGTGCAGACAGGATTCCCAAAATTTCTACCCTGTCGCTAGTAAAAGCACCTTTGGTTAAATTATTTTCTAAATAAAAAATTCCCGTAAGGTTGCCTTGATGGATAATTGGCCATACCAGGATAGATAGGGGTTGATTGGCCGCAATATAAGGGTCAAATTGGAATTGCTCGGATCGGGTAGCATCATCTAAAACCAAGTATTTTTGGGTTCTTTCTACATAGTTAATTAATGAAATGGGGAGAATTTCGGATTCGGCAATCGGGAGAGATTGTAACAGAGTTACATCATTAAACTGACCTGTAATTCCAGCTTCTATGAATAACTCCTTACCTGTTTTGGCAAGAAATAATACTTTTTGAGCGCCTGCGTTTTCCTTTACAAGCTGTACAAGTTTCTCTAGCAAACGGCTGAGGATAATTTCGCTCGAAACAGCTTGAGATGCTTTGACAACAGTTGGTAAATCCAGCATCAAGCTATTGTTGATAGTAGTTGTGGCAGTTGTGACGACATTTTTATAGAGTGCTTCTTGAGGGCGATCGACTAAATAATGATAACGGGATTCTAAGTATTTAAATTTGGCTATAGCTCCCCAGCGGATGTAGGCATAATAAGCTTTTGTCAGATAAGATCGAGCAATTATCTCTTTATCCCAAGATTGATAAAACTCTCCCGCTAATTCATAAGCTAATGCTTCTTCTTGGATGTAACCGTTAGCAGCCGCTCCTTTAATAGCTAAGTCATAATAATCCATTGCTGCAAGTTTATCGCTAAAAATTCGAGCTTTCTCAGCTTCAACTAAGTCGTACTTGTGCTGATAATTCATGGGTGCATGGTAGGCCCACTTTTTCATGATTTGCTGATTAGAGTTAACAATAGCTAAGTCTGCTTCTTGATTGTCACTGTCAGGATAGTGAGCGAGGAGGGCCAGCGAATAGTAGAAATTGTGTACCCCAACAGTGATTAAGCCGATCGCCCCATCTGCGTATTCGGCCGCTAATTTACCGCTGGTCACAGCCGCAGCATAATCTTTCAGTAAATAAAGCACGATCAATTTACCAACATAAGCTGCAAACAGCGACATCCGATTATTTTCTTTCTGCCAACGCGACATCACAGCAGGTTCATCCAACCTGCCGCTAACTAATCGTACTTGCTCTGCTGTTTTGCTTCTTAAGCTTGAAGCAGTTACTTGCCAAATTTTAGCATAACTCATGGCAAATTCGTGTTTATTTTTGTGCAAAAATTCCATACAAACGCTTTGTTTTTCTTCGACATATTCTAACGATTCTCCCACTAAAAATAAATTAGTAATATAGTGCATACAATTATAAACAGCCCATTCTAAATCGCCAGTATTTACACCAAATTTCATTCCTTCTAAAAATGAAGCAACGGTATTTTTAGTAGACTCTTTCCAGATTCTTATATGAGCATTAAACATTACATAAACCTTAGCTTTTTGTGGGGTAGCATTAAATTGTTCTAGCAGCTTTAAAGCGATTAATCCAGCGTAGTAGCCAGCTTCGATGTCGCCTTCGACGCCGCACAGAATCATTCCATAAAGAGTATAGGGAAAAGTAGCTAATGCTGAATGACCGCGATCGATACAAAGATTGACCATAGTCAAGACGAGGGAGGACACAATTTCAGGTTTTGCAATATAAGCAGGAGGATAGAGGGCCGTCAGGATTTCCATAGCTGCCAGTTGATAAGGATCTGTCATAACTGGCAGGTTTTCTAATTCCTCAATTCGCGGCAATTTGGGCACTGCAATGGTTTGCTGATCTAATAGGTTTACTCCCAGCATTTCCAGCACTTCTAGACCTGTGTCAACAGCTTTTAGCATCTGGCTTTGAGCCTGATAAAATAGGATCTTGAGCTGATACACTTTCACTATGTCAAGCTGGTTTTTAGCCGATCGCAAAACCACTTCTGCCAAAACTTCTGCTTGCTCAAAGTTGGTGTTTAAATATTCCGCTTCCAGCGTCTCTACATACAGCCGCAGCGTCATGCTATAGTTGCGAACCCAGCTATCAGGTGCTAATAAGGAAATTCCCACATTCAAATACTTAACAGCGGGTTCATAAGCGTTAGCTGCTTTTGCCTTATGTCCCGCCATTAAATTTAATTCGGCTAATTCATCTTTTTCTGATTGCCTCGTGAGACAATCAATTCCTACATTCAACTGGTTGATAATATCAAAAATTTTCTCTTCTACTTTCTCTGCGGGCGTATTTTTCAACAGCAATTTACCGATGGTAAGATGAGTAGCTTTCTTTTCATCATCAGGAATCAGCGAATATGCAGCTTGCTGGACGCGATCGTGCAAAAATTTATAGCTGATTCGCGAAGAATCGAAAGTTAAATTAGCTCCTCCTTCTCCATCTAAAAATAAAGGAATGAGATAACTCTCATTCAAAGGAAGTATTAACCCCGCTTGCAAAGCATCCCAGAGTTCAGTCGCCGTGACTGACGGAGATTTTGCGTTGACAGTAGAGAGAACATCTAAAGTGAATTTGTCCCCAACACAAGCGGCCAATTTCAACACTTGTTGGGTAGTCTCTGGCAATTGTTGAATCCGACTGGCTACCAGTTCAACTACACTCTTATCTATGATGCCAATAGCGTGAATATCCTCAATGTTCCACTGCCACTGCCCTTTTATTCCGTGAGACAGCAGCCTGGTAAAGTCAAATCTCAAAAGTTTTTCTTGATAAAGAGTGTTGAGCAATTGCGTCAAGAAAAAAGGATTTCCACCACTCTTATTCCAAATTAACTCCGCTAAAGGTTGAATTCTTTCTGAGTCATTCAAGGTCTCAGAAATTAACTCAGTCACCTGGGCCAAAGAAAGAGGTTCCAGCACTAAATTCTTGAGAATAATCCCCGTTTCTTGAAGGTACTCTACTGTTTGCATTAAAGGATGTGTAGAGCTAACTTCATGGTCTCGATAGGCTCCAATTAATAGTAAATATTTGCTATCTGGGTCAGTCGCCAGCAACTCCATTAATTTCAAGGTTGCTGAATCTGACCACTGCAAGTCATCGATAAATATGACTAAAGGATGCTCTTTTCGCGCGAATACGTGGATAAATTCTTTGAATAGCCTGTTAAAGCGGTTTTGTGCTTCTGTGGGGGCAAGTTCCGCAACCGCAGGCTGTTTGCCAATTACCAATTCTAGTTCGGGAATCACGTCAATAATTACTTGTCCGGCATCGCCTAGTGCGGCTAAAAGTTTATCTTGCCAATCTTGTAATTTTTTGATATTTTCCGTAAGTAACTGCTGGATCAAAGATTGAAAAGCTTGAATTAAAGATGCGTAAGGTATATTCCGCTGGAATTGGTCAAATTTACCTGAAATAAAATAACCCCGCTGTCTGGTGATGGGTTTTTGAATTTCGCTAACTACGGCCGATTTCCCTATACCTGCATAACCCGACACTAAGATCAGTTCAATTTGGGAAGGGGAAGAATTTTCTTCGCAATGATTAGCTACACGTTCAAATGCTGCCAATAGTTCGCTGACTTGTGTTTCCCTACCGTACAATTTTTGAGGAATCAACAACTGACTCAATATATCTAAGTTTCCTGGCGTAAAATCGACTATCTCCCCTGTAGTTTCTAACTGATATAAACAAATTTCTAAATCCGCTAACAATCCGCCTGCTGTTTGATATCTATCTTCGGCATTTTTAGCCATTAACTTCATCACAATTTGTGAAATTGCTGGTGAAATGTCGGAATTAATTTGCTCCGGTAAAATTGCTTGAGAAGCGATGTGACTGTAAACTATTTCTAAAGGGTCGTTGCTCATAAATGGCAATTGACCTGTCAGCATTTCATATAAAGTGATTCCGACAGAATAAAAGTCGGTGCGGTAGTCGAGGGTGCGGTTCATTCTCCCGGTTTGTTCGGGAGACATATAAGCAAAAGTACCGATTATAGAGTTAATATTATTTAGTTGGGGATTTTCTTTGGTTAATCGTGAAGCAATCCCGAAATCTGTCAGTTTAATAATTCCTGTTCCGCTGTTGATGATGATATTGCTAGGCTTAATATCTTTGTGAATAATTTTTTGAAGGTGCAGATATTCTAAGGCTTTTATGAGTTGGATGCCAAACCTCAAACAGGTGATGACTTCGAGCTTTTGTCTGGACAGGAGGCGATCGAGAGATTCGCCCTCAAAGTCTTCTAAAAGCAAGCCGAGACGGTTGTCAAAGGTTTCTAGGCTAAGGACTTTAACTAGGCCCGGATGGTCTAAATGTTGGCGAATGCGATACTCATGCTTGATCCGGGTAATTGCATCGAGGGTAGGATATTCAGCTTTCAGGATTTTGAGTACGGTTGTATCCTGGTGGCTGGGGATTTTTCCTCGATAAATAATCGTTTCGATACCTTCGTGGAGAGTGGAGTGGATTTGGTATTGCGAGAGAAATTGCATGGAGTTCTCCTGAGAGTTGAAAATATATCTGATTCGAGTCGCTGTTCGCTGTTGACTGACGGCACGACCACCCTCAACCGTCAAAAGTCTTGACAGGGCAACTGTTATATGCTTAATTCAACCATGTACTTAGGCCAACAAAAATCAAGCTTTATTTGCTCGAACAAGAATATTATTTATACATAAAATGATAGTATTCAGGCAATCAAGCCATTTTGCTACTATTATTCTCAATTAATATCCGATCGACAGCGGACGGCAACCACACCCCTACTATTCGGGTCTCCCCACTGTCCCTACCCCCTTAGCAAGATACATTGTTAAAGAAGGAAATACACAAAAATTTACATCTATAATTTGTGTAGTGTTCCAAATCGCTCCTCACCAGCAGCGATACAGCCCTCGCCAAGACAGTAGGATAGAAAAAATATGTTTGAACGCTTTACAGAACAAGCCATTAAAGCAATCATGCTAGCCCAAGAGGAAGCGCGACGCCTCGGTCACAATTTTGTAGGCACCGAGCAAATCCTCCTGGGACTCGTCGGCGAAGGCACTGGCATCGCTGCAAAAGTATTACTGGATATGGGCCTCAACTTGAAAGAGGCGCGCAATGAAATCGAAAATATCATCGGTAGAGGTTCCGGGTTCCTCCCGCCAGAAATTCCTTTTACGCCCCGCGTCAAGCGCATTTTTGAGACGGCGCTGAACGAAGCGCGGCAGTTAGGCCACAATTACATCGGCACCGAGCACATCCTGCTGGGGCTGATTCAGGACGATGAAGGGGTGGCGGCGAAAGTGCTGCAAAACTTGGGGATCGATCGCCAGAGAGTCCGCACGCAGGTAATTCGTGCCGTGGGAGAAGTCGCAGCGGTACCCGGAGGTAGGGGAGATAGCGGCGATCGCAAAATCCCGACTTTAGAAGAATTTGGCACAAACCTGACAAAGTTAGCCGCAGCAGGCAAACTCGACCCCGTAGTGGGCCGCGAAAATGAAATCGAGCGCGTGATCCAAGTGCTCGGCCGCCGCACGAAGAACAATCCAGTGTTAGTAGGCGAACCGGGAGTCGGCAAAACAGCCCTCGCCGAAGGCTTAGCCCAGCGGATTGTTAATAGAAACGTCCCGGAAATTTTAGAAGACAAACAAGTAATCAGCCTCGATATGGGTTCGCTGATTGCTGGTACAAAGTTCCGAGGCGAATTTGAGGAACGGCTGACGAAAATCATGGCCGAAATTCGCGCTGCCGGCAACATCATTCTGGTAATTGATGAAATTCACACCTTAGTAGGTGCAGGCGCAATTCAAGGCAGCATGGACGCCTCCAATATGCTCAAACCCGCCCTTGCTAGAGGCGAATTGCAGTGTGTCGGCGCCACTACCTTGGACGAATATCGCAAGCACATCGAGCGCGACGCTGCCTTAGAACGCCGCTTCCAACCGATCAAAGTCGGCGAACCGAGTGTGGCTGAAACAATAGAAATATTGTACGGGTTGCGATCGGCTTACGAACAGCATCACAGACTGACAATTTCCGACGCAGCTTTAGAAGCAGCGGCCACACTGTCAGACAGGTACATTAACGATCGGTTTTTGCCAGACAAGGCGATCGACTTAATTGACGAAGCAGGTTCCCGCGTCCGCGTGATGAATTCACAAACCCCGCCCGAAGTTAAAGAACTCAAAAAGCAACTGCCTGCAGTAACAAAAGAAAAAGATGCAGCAGTGCGCGAGCAAGACTTCGACAAAGCTGGAAAATTGCGCGATCGCGAATTAGAAATTGAAGCCGAAATCGCCGAAGCTACGATCAACAAAAGCCAACTCAAAACATCTCCTGTCGTCACCGAAGAAGACATCGCCCACATCGTGGCTAATTGGACGGGAGTACCGGTCAGCAAGCTGACAGAATCCGAATCAGAATTGCTGCTGCACATGGAAGACACGCTGCACCAGCGCTTGATTGGTCAAGAAGAAGCTGTCAGCGCAGTTTCTAGGGCCATCCGTCGCGCGCGGGTAGGCTTGAAAAATCCCAATCGCCCGATCGCCAGTTTCATCTTTTCCGGCCCCACAGGCGTCGGCAAAACGGAACTTACAAAAGCCCTAGCAACATATTTCTTCGGTTCCGAAGAAGCCATGATTCGGTTAGATATGTCCGAATTCATGGAACGCCACACGGTTTCCAAACTCATCGGTTCGCCTCCCGGTTACGTCGGCTACGACGAAGGCGGCCAACTAACAGAAGCAGTCCGGCGCCGTCCTTACACCGTCGTGCTGTTCGACGAAATCGAAAAAGCTCACCCGGATGTCTTCAACATGATGCTGCAAATCTTGGAAGACGGTCGCTTGACGGATGCTAAAGGTCGGACAGTAGACTTTAAGAATACACTGCTGATCATGACCTCAAACATCGGTTCGCGAGTGATAGAAAAAGGTGGTGGCGGTCTCGGTTTCGAGTTTGCTGAAAGCGCCGCAGACGGTCAATACAACCGCGTTCGCAGCTTGGTAAACGAAGAACTGAAACAGTTTTTCCGTCCCGAATTTATCAACCGCTTGGATGAGATTATCGTCTTCCGCCAGTTGAACAAGGAAGAAGTGAAGCAGATTGCGGACATTATGTTGCAGCAAGTCTTCAGCCGCTTAACCGAACAGGGTATTACTTTGTCAGTGACAGAACGGTTCAAGGACTTGTTAGTTACAGAAGGCTACAATCCCAGCTACGGTGCTCGACCTTTACGCCGCGCAATCATGCGGTTGTTGGAAGATGTACTGGCTGAGGAAATGCTGTCTGGGAAGCTGAAAGATGGCCAAAAGGCGATCGTTGATGTGGATGAAAACGGTCAGGTTAAGGTACTGCCCGATGGTTCATCTGAGCCGAAATTGCCCGAATTCGCATTGAGCCATTAATGCGCTCTACAGACGGCTAAATACTGTTGATTAAAAACCCGGTTTCTTTGAGAAACCGGGTTTTTAATTAAAAAATACCAGTAAAAAAAAGCAACTTATCGCTGAATCTAATCCCAGGATTGCAATTGCCCAACCCAATGCTGCACAAAAGCAGAAATGCGATCGCGCCGCGTTTCAAAAGTAGCAGCAATCCAGATAAACACAATCCCAAAAGCCAAACCAATTGCCCATTTTATCAGCGGATAATCGAAGATCAGAACCACCAACTGATAGAAAACATTGATTAAAAATACAGCCGTTCCCACAAACAATAATGCCCGAACTCGCAGCGCCAAACCCGCTGCAATAGCCGCCAAACTAAAAGCTCCCGCAACTAAACCGTGGCTTTGCTGAGTCAAAAGAGGCATCCCGCAAATCAGCGCCGTTGCGATTATTCGCACAGTGTGGCGCAGCGGTTTTTGTGCGGGTAATTTGAGAGTGCCATCGAACTGAGTAATGTAAAGTAAAGAAAGTCCTAAAGGAGTAACATAAAACTCTGGCTGAGTAAATCCCATTTCCCCAAACCACCGCAGCATTATCCAGTCAATTATCGCCACACTCACATAGGTAAAACGGACTTCCTCCCTTTCCCAAGCCAGGAAAAAATAGAAGGTAGCAGCTATCAGCAAGCTAATCGGATAAAACTTAGCCGGACTTTCCAAAATAGTAACTATTGGAATCAGCGAAGCAATTACCTGCCAAGGTTTTTTTGACCAACCCCAGTTGTCCCAAGGCAAAATGTAAATGAAATAGGCTAATAGGGAAGCGAAGGCAACTTTCCAAGGCCCCAGCGGCCCGGAAATATACTTAACTAAAGGCGTATTGATCCAGTAAAGCCGGATACCAAAGGCTTCTAGCCAGCCCAAGTAAATCCAAATTTCTGCCCATTGGCGATCGAGATTATTTCGCCCTTGCAAGAAAGCATATTGAACTAATAAAGCACCAGTGACTAATCCTAAACTTAAGCCAGATTTAATATCATAGGCAGAAGCCCAAATCAGCAGCAAACTGCTCAAAACCCAGTGCAGGTGAGCAAATATTTTTAACTCTGCATTGGTTAAATGTAAATAATTACTGAGCCAAGGAGATAAAATTCGATAGATATATGTTAAAGTTGTGCCGAGAGTGGCCAGGACAATTAAGCCATCGCCAAAAGCTCCTCCTGGTGTTTGAAAAAGTTGATAGAGTAGCGATTCGTAAGCAGCAACGGAGACGCCAATTAATCCTAAATAAACCAAAGGTTTGAATTCTGGCTCCCGCCTACCAATGCCGATCGCAATTAAAGACGCACCCAACACAGTTAAACCAGTCCAATTCGTCAAAGTGTGCGATCGGAAAGTTAAACCCAATACGCCGTAAACCAAAGGTATAAAATGAATGCTAGGTAAAATTGTTGGATCGCGGTGTCGGCGCCGCCACCAATCCCCCAACAATTGAGTAAACAATCCGAGAGCAATATTAGCCACTGCCAAATTAATCGTCGTGCGATCGACAAAACTCAAACCGACTGCTGTCAACAACTCCAAACTCCAAGCCACAGCATAAATTGCCAGAGGGGAAACTTGGCGTAAACTTCGGAAAATAATCGCAGCCATTATCACCAAAATAGCAGCCAAAACTTCAGCCGAGGGCGGGAAACTCAAGCTACTGCCTGCGTAGAGTTCATAGGAATAAAAAGTAATAGTTGTTAACAGCAAGCCTGCCAGTAAGATTGCCCACCCATCTAAAGCTCGCTCGTAAATTTCAGCTAATTGAGAAGACTCAGGCAAACGGCTGGAAAAACGAACTATTATGCTGCGAAGCAACCACAGAGACAAAAGTGCGATCGCCCCGGCAATTCCCCAATCCCAACCCGACACAAAACCTAATTGATCGATCACCGCAGCTACGAAACTCAAGCCAAACCCCACTCCAATCGCAGCCGCTGGTATCTCGACTAAATAGTAAGTATTGACCAACATTAATCCGGCGGCAACCCCCAAACCAATTAACCGATATCCCGGAAAAATAAAAATTAGAACTTGTGCGAATATTAGGGCGATCGCACTAAAGGTACTGGCAACTCGTTTGTGAGGAACCTCAGTATATTTAGCAACACCAGTCAATGCCAAAGGAGTCGCCAGCCAGAGCAAACTCCACTGATGGCGATGAGTGGCAGTACCGGCAATCACATAATTTTGCAACACTATAAAGCTGAATCCTGCTAATACTAAGCCCACATACCAAGAACTTTGGAACCATGCAGGATGCCAGCGAAAAAATGCCGAATTTTCTCGCGAATTCGCCGCTTTCATCCAGACAAAAAATACCCACTCAGCCACCATAAAAATCAATAATATTGCCGACCAAATATTGGGTGGCTGGTTGGGAAAAAATAAGTCAATTGCCGAAGCGATCGCGCCTAAACCAATAATGTGAGTTAGGGGAACCAAAATTGCCGGATTTCCCCGTTGTTCAGCCCCAGAAGCCGGCCTCGAAACTCGCCGGGAATTATCGGGAATGACGTATTTCCAAGTGATCCAACCTAAAATTAAAGTAGATACCAATAAATTGAGCGATCGCCAAAACGGATTGACAAAACTAATAACAGTTAAAGCACTCCCCAAACCGAGAGCAAGGTTTTCGCCAAAACTGGCAAGTTGAAACTTTCGCTTGCGGTAGAGCCACTGCGCCGCACTTACTATTAAAATTAAATAAGGCAACAGCAGAACACCCCAAAAAGCCCAAGGAGTTTCCTGAGAGTTTGTAAGCTGAGTTAAAAATGCCACAACTTGTGTTTTAATCCCTAAAGGAAGCACTCGCCAAAACAGCCAAATACTCTGAAGTCCCACCGCCTCCAGCATTAGCAAATCAAACTCTTGCCAAAACCGCACTAAACGGTTATAAAAAAACCAAACAGCCAATCCGCTAACTGCGATCGCCTGTAGCGGAATGTCCCGAAAACAAACCAAGTAGCCCAAACCCAACAAACCCATTCCCGCTAATTGCCATTTAAAAAAGTTGCTGGGATTTGGCTGGTCGGATATATTGTTTTCAATAGTCCCAGATGGCCGGGGTTGCTGCCAATCCAGCCATGCTAAAAGCACGCCACAAATCGCCAAAGCTAAACCCATTTCAGCGATATTTACATCCTTGACAAATATCGCTCGACCCAGTAGAATCCCTAACGAATAAGCTACTAAAGCTGCTTTTTTGTAAGTCAGAAAATCTCTGCTCAAACTGAAAGCAGCGGGGAATGTTTCAGTATTTCCCCCACGTTGGATAGATTGCAATCGTTGTTGCTGAACTTGATACACTGTAGTAGCAGCAGTTCCCACTGTACCCAAATAAACAGCAGCGAGGGAAAAACCGGCAAATGCCCACCCCCAGTGCAAATAACTCAATCCCAAGTGATTTAGGGCGATCGAGCGAGCGATGTTTTTTCCTGAAAAGCTTTGATATTGATATTTGATAATCCGGGCAGTTATCCAAGTCAAAATAAGTGCCGCTGCGATTGCTACCGCCCAATCCCAAGGATACCGCCACAATCCAAAAGTATCCATTGCCCAAAAATTGATCGGCACTAGCAGCAGCGTCACTTCTTGCAAAGTTTGAGCAGTCAAGTGCAAATTCTGCTGTCTGTTTGCCCAACTGCTAATTGTCCAAAAGGTTAAAGTATAAGCTAACAAAACTCCATATTGTCCGGCGGCCGGAAATCTTTCCCACTGACTGGCAGCTAAGACTCCAGAGGAGACAACTACCATGAACACTCCTAAAAACAACAGCCACACCACGCTAATTTCTGCCATTAGCGAGTGCAAAATTTGAGCGATAAAATTAGGGGTTTGAGTAGTTTCTGTGGGCCTAGCAACGCTTTCTCTGCGGCTAGGTACTGCTTTTTGCGTTGATAAGGCAGGTACTTTTGGCTCGGCAATAGGATCTCGCGGGTTTTCTATTTCAGAAAAATCTACAGCGGGATCTCTGAGTGGGCAGACTAAATACTGTCGGCACAATTGCTCAACCTCAGCGGGCGAAAGTAAACCTAGCCGCAGCCACCCATCTAAACCTGTCAACAACTCAGGATGCGACGCTAAGACGCTCAATTCAATTTTGCTCGATCGATCTTTGGGAGACGACATCGGCTTAAACTTGTACTAAGTACCTTCAAGCTATAGCCTAGATTAATGTCGAGCGAATATGGCAAAATTCCGCCATCGCAATTGGCACAATAAGTATTTATGACTAAAGAGCTGTCACAGCCAGTGTCAACCGATGAAAAAAACCCCCTGATGGGCCTAAACCAGCGTACATCAGCGGTGAAAAACTCCAAATTAGGACACAGCACTGATATCCTTACCGATGATCGACATACAACAGTTCTCAATCTGGGTGAGGTATGCCCTATGCCCTATGCCCACGGAGGCCTATGCCCTATGCCCGCTTATCAACCGTGCACCTCATGTTACTGAGAAAGGCTATATTTCAACAAAGTGTCTACACTAGCATTGTGGTCTATGAAAGAAAACAAATGTTTGAAGAGGAGTTTTCCATCTGCATCCAAAACAAACTGAGCAGGCAAAGGAGCACCTAAAGCCTGACCGACTTGATAAGCCCGAAAAACTTGACAGCCTGGATCAGAAAGCAGAGGCATTTTCAAGCCTAAATCTCTAACCACAATTTGGCTTTGGCGATCGTCGGTACTGGCAACCATCAATAATTCTATATTGCGATCGGCAAATTTTTCCCAGTTTTCATTCAAAGCTTTAATGTGAGGAAAACAGAAAGGGCAATATTGCTTTTCTGTAAAAATCCGCGTAAAAGCCAGGACTACCGGCTTATCGCCCCGATAATTCGACAGCCGCACCAATTTGCCATTATTAATATCCGGCAATTCAAAATCTGGCGTCCTCTGTCCCAGCTTCAGAACATTACTCGCCGGAACAGGCAATAAATTTTGGAAAAACCGCTCATTTAACAAGCCGCTAAAATTAGTAGAAGTCAGCATATTTCCTAATTGGGTAATTGCTAATTGCTAATTGGTAATTAAAAATCCGGTTAAATAAATGCCTCTGCGGGTACGGACACGGCAGCGCCGTGTCCCTACAAATATAATCGGCTTAAACCGCAGCAAAGAATACCTTAGACTTGACAGGATCGGGAGTCATGGTCTTGTCACCGGGCTGCCAGCCGGCGGGACAAACTTCATCGGGGTGAGACTGGACGTGTTGGATAGCTTGCAGAGTTCGGAGAGTTTCGTCCACGTTGCGGCCGAAGGCAAGATTGTTGATAGTAGAGTGTTGGATGATGCCTTCTTTGTCGATGATGAACAGACCTCGGAGGGCAATGCCTGCTTCTGGGTCTAGGACGTTGTAGGCCGAACTAATTGTTTTTTTGAGGTCAGCAACTAAGGGATAGTTGAGGTCGCCGACACCGCCTGATTTGCGGTCTGTTTGTATCCAAGCGAGGTGAGAGAATTCGCTGTCAACGGATACGCCGAGGATTTCGGTATCGATTTTCTTGAAGTCCTCGAAGCGATCGCTAAATGCTGTAATCTCAGTTGGGCACACAAAGGTGAAGTCCAAGGGGTAGAAGAACAGGACTACATACTTTTTGCCTTTATAGTCGGACAGTTTCACTGTCTTGAATTCCTGATCCACTACGGCTGTCGCTGCGAAATCGGGTGCAGCTTGACCAACCCGGAGGCATTCACTGGTCATAGATTTTGTTTCCTTTTTTACGAACTGTTACAAATATATCATACTCATAACGACTACAAGTATCTTCTCGATCGATCAAAAAAAGACGCTCTCAAATTTGAGAGCGCAGTTTTTTTGATTTAATAATGGCTCAGGCGGGATTTGAACCTGCGACCTTGGGCTTATGAGTCCCCTGCGCTAACCACTGCGCCACTGAGCCAAATCTACTTCACGATTTACTATCGTAGCACGGTAGGGCTAGCTATGTCTCGTTTTCAAACAACACTATTTCTAATGACTTGACGTAAAAGTTATGAGTTTTGGTAATCATTCAAAACCCATAACTTCCGACCTGTCGTTACCGAGAAGCGCTGGACGCATCGTCGGGCAGTAAAGCCATTGGGTTGATAGCACCCTGTCCGGGGGGATGAATTTCAAAGTGCAAGTGCGGCCCGGTACTGAAGCCAGTGCTGCCCATTTCTGAAATCTGTTCCCCTTGAGCGACTCTCTGACCCTTTTGCACCAAAATTC
Source organism: Microcoleus sp. D2_18a_D3 (assembly GCF_036702455.1). Taxonomy (NCBI): domain Bacteria; kingdom Bacillati; phylum Cyanobacteriota; class Cyanophyceae; order Oscillatoriales; family Microcoleaceae; genus Microcoleus; species Microcoleus sp. D2_18a_D3. The sequence continues at coordinate 17,944 of NZ_JAUBTK010000025.1, read as the reverse complement.
GGCTGTTGTGGGCATAGACAGTCTCAGTGCCGTCAGGATGGGTAATTTCCACCAGATACCCGTAGCCGCCGTCGTTCCACTGAGCATAGGTAACCACCCCGTCTGATGCTGCCACAATTGGCGTGCCGATCGGCCCTGCAATATCAATTCCCCTGTGCATCCGTCCCCAGCGCCAACCGTAGCCAGAAGTCAGAACGCCCTTAGACGGCCAAATAAACCCGTTAGCCGACTGTTGTTTGCCGTTAGGCAGATAAGTATCAGGGCTCGAAAGCGGAGGCAGTTCTGGAGAAACCATGCGTCCCAAAGACGGGTTGCTCAGGGGGTCGTAACCCTCGGCTCCCAAAGGAGCAGTTGCCACTACCGGCTGTTCCAGAGTGCTTTGTGGCGTCAGGTTGATCGGTTGCAGTTCCGCTGCGCGAGCGGGGTCTAAACGCTCTTGCTGCTGCTTCTGAACCTGCTCAGACCAGGCTCTCGATGGCGGTCTGCTGATTTCATTCTGCACCGCCTCAGCATAGTCGGGGGTGTAGAGATATGGATTGACACTTGGCATATCCTCAGACGGGTTGACCGAGGGCCCGTCATTTGGAGCCAGGGACACCGCATTGGCGCCGATCGAATTGCGCGAGGCACGATATTCCTCTCGCAGCCTGACAACTTCTGCCCTCAAGCGTTCGGAATAAGGGTTGAGAGCTTCTGCGGTGGGGAGAGCCTCCGAATTCGACTCTGGTAAAGCGCTAGTTGGAGCGGCATTTGAACCCTGGGCGCTAGTATTTGCCACGAAGCTGATCGGCTGCGGGTATTCTCCCGTAGCGATGGCGGTAGCAGTGGCACTGGCTGGTCCAGGCAGGGAACTGGTGTCAACTGCACCTGTAAATGTTGGTTCGCCTTGAAGATCCAGCTTCCGTGGATCGCTAATGGTTTGGGAAACTTGAGTCAGCGGAATGCTGTTAATTTGGGGAACCATCGGCGCTGAAATGTTGTTCAGGCCTTCCAGGTTCTCCAGGGGAGAAACAACAGGCACTTTGGGCGCGGGGGCTGCAACGCCAGCACCGGCTATTTCCGAGGTAGACGAGCTGGGGTTCAAAGATGCGGGAACCGAACTCGCCGCCCAGACAGATGTAGAGTTGGAGGCCGAATAAGAGGCTGCCGCCTGCACCCCTGGATTTTTCAACCCCACTTGGGGAATTTTGAGCCGTTGATTGACATTCAGCAAGTTGGGGTTGCCGAGCTTGTTGACGGAGATCAGATCTTTGGGCGATACGCCGTGACCTTTGGCGATCGCATCTACCGTATCTCCCGGACGCACGCTGTAGAGAACCTCAGCCGGCCCGGCGGTACTTCCTGCAGGGGGGACTAGCACAGCCGAGGGCAAACTGGGTGTTGCCAAAGACTGTTCAATTGACTCGAATGCTCGATCGGGCGATGCTGCTTGACCTCCCCCGGAATTGGGAAGTACAGGTGTGGCATCGAGGTCAGGAATAGTTGTCCCAGTTGCATATCCGGGGGAGGTCAGCGTCGGTGCTGACTCCGGCAAAAATGCCGCAGGTGTAGATAAATTTGCTCCCCCCTCCGACCCGAACATCGTTCGACCCGATTCTGTGGTGCGGTTTTCCTGTTTTTTCAAACTGTCGATCGCCCCGTCTGCATTCGGGATATCGATCGAACTTTGTTCCGGTACCATCGTGACCCGCGGGGTCGCTGCGGTTGATGGCAGCGCTGTCATTGCTGCACTATCAAATGGCTCGGAGCCAGTCAGATTTAACTCTTGTTCGGGATTGACCGTCGCTGCGCGATCTAGCGAAGCCGATGTGCTATAGCCGGCGTTCTGTTGTGGTGTGGCTTCCGTCGCAGTCGGAATTCTGAGCTGTTGGCCAACTTGGAGTATGGTATCGGGTTTGATGTCGTTGGCCGTTGCTAGTACCAACGGTTCAACTTGATAATCCCGAGAAAGCTCCCAAAGGCTTTGCCCCTCCTGCACCTTAACCGTCGCCGGCTCAGAAGGTGCTCCGGGCTGTTCGGCCCTGGAACCGTCAACTTGTGCGGACGTAGCGGGCCCGTTGGCCGATACTGGCTGTACTTCAGCGGTGGATTCCGATGTCGGTGCGAGTTCAGACGCGCGAGCGCTGTCTCCATTTCTCGGTAACAGGATGCCAGAAGCACCTACCGATATTGCCAGCCCGATCGTGGCGAGAGAGCGAACTCTGCCTGTGCTGAGCGTTGTCTGTTTGGATGGTTCCGCAGAACCGTCTCTGTCGATTTCACTAGCCTGAACAGGCTTAATTTGGGGATATGTTCGTTTCAAAAAAACGACCTCCTACTGAGAAGCGCTAACTGTCCTTGGAAACACTCAAGGGGATCGCATGACGCTGAATTTAAATCAACAAGCAAAAATATTCTGATTGTTGACAGCTATCATGCTTAGGCCAGATTACCTTGCTTTTTTAATTTAGACAAGCTCAAACCGTCAGAAATTTTAAAATTCTCGGTCAAACCTGCTGCAATTAACCCCAAAAGCCTTACACCGCAATAGCTGGAACGAATACATAAAATCTTCATTCCCGTAAGGCTCTGAACTCTTACCTATTATCCGACTTTAGGCTAATTTCCGGACAGGCTACAACCGTATATTTACTAGATATAGTGTTCAGACCTAAGCTGGTGCTCGCTGACGCCCTAAATCGCTAAAATTATTTATTTTTGTTGCTGAATCCTCTTGTAGTCATTTGGTGTTGCTGATAACAATCTGTTTTTGAATGAATAAAATATATTAATGTCGGCTATCTAGATTTTCACCCCTTTGATACAAATTTCTTATATTTAAATGGAGATTTGGCCGCCTCCGGCAGCTATTAAATCTCTATATATTTATGTGTTGATAATGATTTATCCCAGCTCGCCCAACTGTCGTTTAGCCTCAAATAAACCCACAGCGGCGCTGACGGAGAGGTTCAAACTCCTGACTCCAGGCTGGCTCATCGGAATAAAAACTGTGGCGTCGCAGGCATCCAAGACGAATTGGGGAATGCCTACCGTTTCCGAGCCAAACATCAGCCAGTCGCTGGGCTGAAATTGGAATTGCGCGTAATTGCATCGCCCGCCAGTGCTGAATCCGATCGATCGTCCCCCGCGCTGCTGCCGATAAGTCAGAAAAGCCGCTAAGTCTTCGTGGCACTGGAGATTGACGTAGGGCCAGTAATCTAAGCCGGCCCGTTTCAGGTAGCGATCGCTAATTTCAAACCCCAGCGGGCCAACTAAATGCAGTTCCGTGCCTGTGGCAGCGCAAGTGCGGGCGATATTGCCAGTATTCGGGGGGATTTGCGGGTGAATCAAGACAAGTTGGGGCATGAAGCTAATTAAAAGCGAAAAATACAGCTCTTGGGAAATTTATAAAACTACCCACAGGTAGATATACCTTATAGCTTTTATTTATAACCTTTGTCGAGCTCCATTGATTAAATATTCTGATTGGTTTTTGGGAGGTGCTCTGCAACTTTTGACAATTCCCGCATCCAGGATACCCGCCACGTGATTCATTCCGAAAGCAGACTCAGGACCCAGAAACAAAAAACCTGTATCCGATGAAACTTGCCGAACGTATTTATCTCGCGCAAGTCAATCTAAAATCTAAAATCTAAAATCTAAAATCGATTGACCGGGAGGTTCGGGCTATTTGTATTGGCTGAGTACGCATAGCCAGGGGCTAGTGAAAGCCCCCGTTATAATAACCGCCGATACTTCAGGCAACTAACTGGGCGCACAAGTTATCTTCTAGCTCCCATTCTTGGTGAGCCATCCCCTGAATCCCTTGCAGAATAATACTGCGGGTGTCGGAACCGCCCTCGTGTAGCTTTAACCACTGCTGGGCCGTGTTGCCTTCCCGAAGAATCTTTTTGAGGGGCGAGAGAAAGCAGCTAAAGCCACGTTTTTTGGCGATCGGCCACACTTCGCGGTAAATTTCCTCAATCCAATCTCGTGCCAGAATAGTTCTGCCGTCTTGCCAGTGGGTAAGTTCGGCATCCAAACTTTGCTCGGATGCAGCAATTTCGTTGGCGTCTGTGAGAGCAACTAAGTCTTGGTTGCGGGTGGCTGCTGGCAAGGCGCTGAGCTCTAAAGGGTCTAAGCTGGGGTCTTCCATCATCTGCCAGATGCGAGCTTCTAGTAAGGCAGTGATGGCCAACAAAGCCAGAGGATTGACTTCGAGGTCGCAAATTCTCAGTTCGAGGCGGTTGAGACAGTAGGGGCGACGATCGCCATTTGGTCGCACTGCAGACCACAAATGGCGGACGTTTTGCATAGTACCGAGTTCTAGCTGTTCTTCAGTCCACTGAATGTAATGCTTGTGACTTTCAAACAGGGGGACGATGGCGGGAGTTTTGGGAAACAAACCCCACCGAGTGGAATGATAGCCGGTGACTTCGCCGTCGAGGAAGGGGGAAGAGGCGCTCAAGGCAAGGTACAGCGGTGCTTCGACGCGGGCGAGGCGGATGGCCCGCATCAGCATTTCTGGTTGGGAGATGCCGATGTTGATGTGAATGCTGGCGGTGACGACTTTGGTGCCGTAGGTTTGCTCGATGTAGGTGTGGTAGGGGTTGTTGGGATCGGATCTGTAAAATCGATCGCTCCCCCCGAGAGACAAGGTACTTCCCGGCAGCAAGGTATAGTCGCCCAATTGTTTTAAATACTCGCGCAGCCGGACTCGCGGCTTGACTAAAGCGCACAGCAGGCGATCGTAGCTGCACAGCGGGGCGGTCGTGTACTCCACATTGCGGCTATCAGGCTCCCGCACAAATCCCTCTAGATCGGCAACTATGCGATCGGAGAGACCGACAACCTCACCTTCGGGGGTGCCGGTATACATTTCTACTTCAAAGCCTTTTGATAGCAGCACGTTTATTCCTCAGCTAAGTTGAGTGCTAGTTTCTAGTATCCCAAAAATTGACCTGTTCATACTATCTTCCACGGAGCAGAGTTGAAATTTTTCGCCACTGGCACTGAAACCCGGTTTTTCGGCGTCGGCTTTGTTTGAGCGTTTGTTTCCTAGTTGGGGGCCTGCCATGACAAATAATGCCATCGCAAAGAGTTTCCGAGGCGGTTTTAGAGTCATAAAGGCTGTTTGTTCGATCGCGCTTGTGTTTGATTCGGCATTCGTGGCATTCGTGACGATCGAGCTTATGGTGAATAGAACCCACCCCTGCCTCAGTTCGACATCTGTTTTCTGCCTTGAGGGGGATAGCCACAGATATATCTTGGGTGCCATTCTAAAAGAGGGCTCTGCAATATTTTTGAGCTATTATTAACCCCTAAAAATCCCTGTGAAAGAGCAAGAAAAAACCCCTCCCAATTTTTGGAATATGCTAAGCAATTTAGCCTTAGTCCGGTTTTTGCTTTTATTTGCTTCCGGTTGGGCTGGACTGCAACTTTTAGCTTACTTTGAAACAGCAGTCGCGGTTTTCACGATTGCTGCACTCGTGGCTTTTTTGCTCAACTATCCGGTGCGAACTCTCCAGAAATTTTTACCGCGAAGTTTAGCTGTCGCCTTCGTTGTCTTGCTCACCATTTTAGTTTTTGGCGGTCTCACCGTCACCGTAGGCGTCACTCTTTTATCTCAAGGACAGCAATTAATTGACAGCATGACTGAATTTGTGAATGCTTTAGCGCCTCTGTCCGAGCGCCTCGAAGCATTCCTGCGGGCGAGAAACCTGCAAGTTAACCTGCGAGTTATTGAGGAACAACTGCGAAATCAAGCTTTGGCTGGAGTTGTATCGAGTATTGCTTTTTTACAAGTATTTTTAACCAATTTATTGAATTTAATATTAATTATGGTAGTGGCTTCTTTCATGTTACTTGATGGAGAGAGGCTGTGGCTGTTAGTTCTCAAATTTATACCCCGACACCTGCACAGGCGTTTAAGTGTAACAATAGAGAAAAACTTTTTAGGATTTTTTCAGGCACAAATCCTGTTAATGTTATTTTTGACAACAGCAAGTTTTTTAATCTTCCTGCTGTTAGATGTGAAATTTCCCTTGATTTTAGCATTTATTATCGGATTGTTTGATTTAGTTCCAGGGATCGGAGCGACGCTGGGAATTAGCTTAGTATGTTTTATTGTATTGTCTCAAAATGTGTGGCTAGCTTTAAAAGTCTTGGCAGCTTGCATTGTTTTGCAGCAAATTCAAGACAACTATATTCATCCGAGACTCATGCAAAATTCCCTTAACCTGAATCCGGTAGTGGTATTTTTTGCACTGTTAGTCGGGGCAAGATCGGCAGGACTTTTAGGTATATTTCTAGCTATTCCGCTAGCGGGAGTGATAGTTAGCTGGTTTGACATTGAAGAAATGCAAGCGGAAGGTTAATTGATGCAGCCATCCTATTTTATATAAAATCCGGCTGCCAAATCCTATTTAAACTTGCCGACTAGAAGTCTCATGCTTCAAAAGCTCTCCTGTGTCCAACGCGAAACTAAAAGTAATATCAATTCCGGTTGCACTCCTCCGGAATTGTTGACTGTTGACTCTTGACTGTTGACTGTAGAAGGAGGGGTGGAAAAACTCAAGGGTTGAGTGTTAACTGTTGACGGGATTTTATTATGGCGATGCAACCGGAAACGATATAAAGAGAAAAAAGCAATGTATGCTACAGCTTACTGCGTACAGTTAATGAATAAATTGCAAGTCAGTAGGAAATCTTTCTTCTTCTGGTTCTGGATCATAAATGTAATCGCAGTCAAAACGCAGAGCTTGAGAGTGGCGGCTGATAGAAAATCCGCAATTACTCACCATTTCTGTAGTAAAAGTTGCCATGACTAACTCAATGAGCTTTCTGTAGGAAATGTTAGGCAGTTGAACGTAATAGGTGCGTCTGGCAAAAAAGATTCTCTCATCTTTCGGTAGAATTAGGCCATTAATTCTGTGTGCATGTTGAATCGGCTTGATATAGGTTTCAATAAACTGCGACTGATTTTTTTGGAGTCTCGCTAATCTTTCGTGTTGCAACCAGCTCATTTGAAACACAATTTTAATAAATTCAAAGCCCAAAATGTAGTTAAAAACATTATTGCGTTCTTCTGTACTCAAGACGAAGCGGAGGGCCGATTCTAAATATTGGTCAGTTTCTCGCCGCGATTGTTGAGCAGAGTGGATATAAAATTGTTTGATGTAGCTTCTTAAATCTGATTCGTTTAATTGTTTTTTGACTCGAAATCTGATTAAATACTCTTTGACTCGGTGTAGAGTATCTACATCTTCAAACATTTTTGAGACTAAACCGTCGGCTGTATAATCATCTAAAAATTCTGCTTGCAAGTCGGGAGTAGATGCACACAATATGTAGCAGAGGGACAGGACATAGCGCCGTTGGTTCCAAGGCAAGCTTTCTGCCCAATCTTTAACTTCTACAGGGAGTTTTTGGAACACGGTATCAGTGTGGGAGAGTTGAGCAAGGTCGGCATATTTATGTTTTTGTTTAATCATTGCCTGAAACCTTATATTAGTAAGTATACAGAGTAATAGATCGCAGATGATGGGAGGGGGAAGCTGCGACGGAGGGCTGGCACTTATTCTGTCTTATTTTTTTGCCATCTATCTAAATATACATTCTGTAGGGAACAGGGGGCGTGATCTGTCTCACACTTTAGCGAGTTTTAAATCACAAATGCTAGCCCTTCGCATCACATTTGGGGGCGACGAGTGCCACCCGTAAAACTTCTTCCCGTCACCGGCGCAACAGTGGGTTTCGTTGATGATTAAGTCGGGTGATTCATAAGTTTTTGTTAGTAATGATTACTGAGATTAATCATGAACTTGACTACAAGTATTTTCCCGGAAAATCAGTGCCAAGACTTAACTTTTCGCGAGATCCTCGTGCAACCCGTGCGACAGTGGCTCGATAGCATTGCAGTGGGAGAGCCACCAGTAACTAAGTGGTGTGCCAACTTATACTCGCAGGGTGTTCTTGTGAGAGAGATATCTAGTTATTGGGACACCATTTTTTCCACATAGCGCCTATGTGCAAGCTTAATCCTGTGTATGAGAAATTAATTGGTTTACGCTTTCGCTCTCGTGTGTGGGCGGGATCAGCCAAAACAGATAGAAGTTTCCGACAAGAGTAGTGAGAAACCCAAAATTTTAGATCCTGCTTCCCGCCCCCAGATGTATCTGTCGAGTAAATCTCAAATCTAAAATCGACTGAGGTATGCGCGGAAGATGTAACCCTGTACTACTGATAGAGGGGTGTCATACCTCGATCGCCCATTGAGATCAATTATTTATGGGGTCTGTCGCTCTGGTAGTTGCGAGAGCCATAATTTAAGCCATAATTGTTGATAATATCAATGGATGCCTCTCGATAGGAGTGGGTATCCATCGTGGCGCTTCAGCCAAAAATAACATCAAACGGTAGCAGCAAAAACAATAACTATAAAAATAATTTAATAATCTAGGTGGGATGAGGGAAGTCAATATGTTTAACGCAACTGAACTGCTTATTAAGGCTTTTGTCAATCGGCTGATTGAAGGCTACCGCCACACTTACGGCGGGTTTAAATCTGACTATGGCGAGATTATTGCTTGGGTGGCGAGTATGGCTTTAGAAAATATTGCTAATAGCGATGCTCTTTACCATAATGTCGAACACACTATTTTAGTGACCTTGGTGGGACAAGCAATTCTGGGTGGGAAGCACATCCGCGAAGGGGGTGTTTCCTGCGAAGATTGGCTGCACTTTCACATTGCTTTGCTATGTCACGATATCGGGTATGTTAAAGGTGTTTGTCGGCAAGATAGAACAGATTTGGGATTGTATGCGACGGGAATAGGCGACCTGAAATTAACGCTGCCTCCGGGGGCGACGGATGCTAGTTTGATGCCTTATCATGTCGATCGCGGAAAAATGTTTATTGACGAGCGTTTTGGCGGTCACAAACTGATTGATGCTGAGCTGGTTAAACGTAATATTGAGCTGACTCGTTTCCCGGTTCCTGCAGATGAAGATTATCAAGATACGGTAAATTATCCGGGTTTAGTTCGGGCTGCCGATTTAATTGGTCAGTTGAGCGATCCGCGATATTTGCAAAAGATTGCGGCGCTGTTTTACGAGTTTGAGGAGACTGGGCAGAATCTGGTTTTGGGCTATCAAAATCCGGGGGAGTTGCGGGATGGTTATCCGAAGTTTTATTGGAATGTGGTTTATCGGTATGTGAAGGATGCGATCGGCTATTTGGAACTGACGCAGCAGGGGAAACAAATTGTTGCTAATCTGAGCGCCAATGTGTTCCGGGTGGAGCATTCTCAGGTGCCAGAGTCTGCGGTGGCTGTAGTTAGGTAGGGTTTGTTTGGGTGGATGTCCATTTATAGAATTGCCAAAATTCAATAAACAATTGGATGAGTTAGAAACGTTGACTGACAAGTGGATTTATTTTATGAAAAATGCTCCCATCTTGGAAATAGTGCCGCCAACAATGGAAACTGTATCGGAAATACAGCAAGCTTTTGCGATTGCCAAAGAAACTAATTTGAATCCAGAGGAGTTGGCAGATTTAGAATAACGCGAAATGTTTATTCTCGATCAGCAGGGTGTCTTGCTCAAGGGAATTGAAAAAGGAATCGCACAAGGCAGAGAAGAAGGACTCGCAGAAGGCAGAGAAGAAGGACTCGCACTAGGAATGCGAGAAAAAGCTCTGGAAATTGCTAGCCAACTTCTCAATGTCCTTGACAATCAAACCATTAGTCAAACTACTGGTTTGAGCGTTGAAGATATCCAAAACTTGCGGGAGGAATAGAAGGAAGGGAAAAAGTGCGATCGCACAAGTAGTGCACCTTTTCTCGTTACCAGGCTCAGCCTGGTAGCGTAGGTTTTTGAGGATTTGCCTCTTGGATTAAGAATTACGCTAAAGATTAACTCTCATCCACTTAATGCTCAAGGATGAGTCTGCCCTCTGTCTAAAGGAAGATTTCATTAAACCAGTAAATTCCGTATGATGCTGTAAAAGTCAGTCACAGGGGAAAGCTATCTCCGACTCTAGCTCCGAATAACTGACGAATATTACAATATAAAAAAATACATCTCATGACATCAGTCACTCCCAATCAAACTTCCTCTCAATACGAAGTTAGCGAACCAGAAGACAAAATTGAGTCTCTGGTAGAAGAAGTTAAGCCAGAAAGCGAAATCGATTTAGAATTCCTCTACACCAGAGACATTGAATTCCGACAAGAAACAATTTATTTCATTGTAGTCGATCGCTTTTACGACGGCGACCCCGAAAATAACGAAGGCCCAAACCCAGAACTTTACGATCCAGAAGGGAAAGATTGGGGCAAATATTGGGGTGGCGACTTGCAGGGAGTTATCGACAAACTCGATTACTTAAAAGATATGGGAGTTACCGCCGTTTGGCTGACTCCACTGTTCGAGCAAGTTGAAGCATTATTTGTCGAACAAGCTGCAATTCACGGCTACTGGACTAAAGATTTCAAGCGACTAAATCCCCGCTTTATTGCCACAGGCGACAATCCTTCTATTAACCAAACACAAGAAAGTAAAGATACGGTATTTGACAAATTAGTACACGAGTTGCACCAGCGAAACATGAAACTCGTGCTCGATATTGTCTGCAATCACAGCAACCCTGATTTTAGCGGCAAAAAAGGGGAACTCTACGACGACGGCGTAAAAATAGCTGACTTTAACGACGATGAAGATAACTGGTATCACCACTACGGCGAAGTCAAAAACTGGGAAGATGAATGGCAAGTTCAAAACTGCGAACTGTCGGGTTTAGCAACTTTCAACGAAAACAATATTGCATACCGCAATTACATTAAGTCAGCAATTAAACAATGGCTGGACAGAGGTGTTGATGCTTTGCGGGTTGATACAGTCAAGCATATGCCTATTTGGTTTTGGCAGGAATTTAATGCTGACATTTTAACACACAGACCTGATGTTTTCATTTTTGGCGAATGGATTTACAGCGACCCTAGAAACGATCGTTCTGTGGAATTTGTCAACGAGTCGGGGATGACTATATTAGATTTTGGTCTGTGCGTGGCAATTCGAGAAGTATTGGGAAAGGGTGCGGAGGCGGGATTTCAGTTAGTCCAAGATGTCCTGAATTTGGATCACCGCTACTACGGGGCGACGGAGTTGATTACTTTTATTGACAACCACGATATGCCGAGGTTTCAGTCGTTGAATCCCGATCCAGAAATGCTGCTGTTGGCGATAGGTTTAATTATGACGACTCGCGGCATTCCCTGCATTTATTACGGCACCGAACAGTATCTGCACGATGATACAGATGGGGGAAATGACCCCTACAACCGCCCGATGATGGAAAAGTGGGATACTGATTCGCCGATTTACCGAGCTGTGCGTTTGCTGTCGGGATTGCGGCGGCTGAATCCAGCTATTTCGATGGGGAGTCAGTGGCAAAAATATCTAACTCCTGATGTTTATTGTTACGTGCGCCGCTATCGCGATTCTGTGGTGTTTGTAGCGATGAATCGTGGCAATTCAGTTACAATTGAAGAGGTTGATACTGAGCTGCCTGATGGAGAGCATACGGAGGTTTTATCGCGCCGCAAGTTTGAAGTTAAAGATGGGATGCTGTACAATTTAGAGTTGGGTTCGCGGGAAGTAATGATTTTTAGCCGCGTCGGAGAGCGAGTTAAGGCGAAAACTATTGTGCGGGCGCAGCTTAACAGCGTTCAAACTCAGCCTGGGGAAAGAATTGTGGTGATTGGAGATTGTCCTGAATTGGGGAATTGGGATATTAGTAAGGGCTACCCGTTGGAGTATATCAATACTAATACTTGGTTCGGGGAAATTCCTTTTAATGAAAGTGCCGGGAAGTTGATTTCTTATAAGTATGCGCTGCTACGGGAAGGACTGTCGCCGCTGCGAGAAAATCTGGTTTGTCGCCGCTGGGTTTTAGTTTCGGAAGGGACTGTGAAATGGCGGGATAAATGGGCGAGTGGACGGGAGTCTTAATAGTTTTGATTTGTGAGTTTTGAGTGAGATAGTCAGGGGCACAGCAACCGGGTTTGATGAACGAAAATACTTCCTTAAGGCTTTCGATTATATTTTTTTAAAACCCGGTTTATTTAGTAGGTAAGTAACTGCTGTGAAATTTAATTAGTAACTGCAACTCATAATTAATTACTTTTTAAAGATGACTTAGGTAATAAATAGTTTGGCTTTTTATCTATAGCAGTAAGGTGTGCATTGTGCATTCTCTGGGCGTGAGTTATGGTGCGCCGAGGCGCACCATACATTATTATGAAAGCGATCGCAGCTTCTGGGCTAAAATATCGACATAAGGTTCGCTGCTGTGCTGGTTCACAACCATTTCGTAGCCCCGCTGCGCTTGAGATTCAGCTTCTTGAGGATTTTTTAGCAAATGGACGATCGCCTCGCGCAAACCTGCTGCATCTCCCACATCTACCACTTTAGCAATATCCGGGGCCGTTAAATAATCGACGAGACCTTGAGTCCGAGTAATGGCAACCGGCCGCTTGCAGGCCATTGCTTCCAGTAAAGCCGTACCTCCAGCAGCATATTTATTGTCTACCAAACACACTGCAATTACGTCTGCATCGCGGTAAAGCTGCACTAAATCCGGCCATTCGTAGAATTTGCGCGACATATTTTCTGGCATAGTATCGGGGAAAGCTTGCGATAAAGCTTTGGCATCTTTAGAAAAACCGCTAATTTTTACGTCAACATCTAAGTCAGCCGTTGCTGCTGCTAAGAGTCGGTAGTCGCGCTTTTCTAATCCGACGCTAACAACTGTTTGCCGCTTTTTCTCGCCAGAAGCTGGGCCAGGTGTGAAAAATTGGGTGTCTGTCTGTTCTAGAAGCACTAAAATGCGCGATTCAGGTATAGCTAAATAGCTGCGGAGGAAGTTTATTTGAGGGCGGGCGTTGACAATGAATACGTCAATTTTGTCAGCCAAACCGAATAGTTTCAGGGCGACGCGGCCGCGCAGCCGATCGATATTGTGGAAAAATACAACAATTTTCGGGCGATTAGGCAATTGGCCACAGACCGCCGCTACTGGAATCCCAATGTCCTCGCCCGTACAAAATATCACGTCGTCGCTGCTGACTTGCTCGGACAATTTGCGCGCGGCGGCCCAATGTTCGGGTTTAGAAGAAATTTTTGATCGCAGCTTGTCACTCAACGATATCGCTTCGCCATCCGGGGCGTGGACGGTAGCATTTAAGCGTTCTCTGAGAGCCCGCAGGACGTGGCGAGGGCATTTGCCGAGTTGTGCATCGCGGTCAATCCCATCTAGGTCTATTTTGCGACCTAATGCCATATGGTATTTCAAAGTATTCTCCTTATAATTGTGGTGCTGGTACAAATTATCTAACCTCATAAAATTCTATCCTCTACTGTTGAAAGTGCTGGTGTGATCGGTCACGGGATTTTAGATTTTAGATTTTAAAACAGATAAATTTAGTAAGCTAATACCACTTCACTATGAAGATACACTAAATGAGGCTGATGTCTTTCTGGTTGGAACTATATCCTTAGCGTTATATTAAATGCAGCTTCATAGTGAATTGGTATAAGGCGCATCTAGATTTTATAGTCAAGTTTGATGAAATTTTTGTGGGTGGGTGTCTCGCCCGCCCCAAAAATACAATTTAGATACGGGACAGCTTAGTATCTGCTTAGTGTCTAAAATTTTTTTGAGTTCCACTAATGCTGTCTGGGGCTTGTATAGCAACGACCCTGATGGTTAGGAAACCGGGTTTCTCGACACCCGCGCGCAAATCCTGTACGAGTCAAAAACAGTGAAACGCGCCGATCGATTCCAAGGACTTAAGCTTTTATGCTGAAGTTAGCTAAAAAATTTATGTTTAACCTCATGTATATTTCTCCAGAGCAAGACCAAAAAATTCGCTACACCCTGCGCGAGTGCGGTCAAGAAGCTTACAAGCTCGCAGCCCAACCTTTTGAAGTTTGCGAGAAAGGGCCCAACGACTACGTGACAAGTATAGATCAATACCTAGACCGACAACTATCGGCAGCATTTAGCGCTTTGTTTCCTGAAGACGGCAGGATCACCGAGGAAAACGTCGCATCCAGAGCAGCTTACGGGGCCAATTACCAGCGCCTCTGGTGCATCGATCCCCTCGACGGGACTGAAGAATTTATTCGGGGAAAACTGCACTACGCATCGATGGTGGGGCTGCTGCTTGAGGGGGAACCGGTGGCCGGCTGGCTCTATGCCCCGGCTTTTGACCAAATGTATTTTGGCGGCAAAGATTGGGGATTGTTCCAAACTGTGGGAGCCCAAGCGCCGCAGCCGATCGCCCTGTGCAAACCCCCGGCTCCGACACCGGAAAATTGTAAAATTGTTCTCGGAGACAAAGACCAAAAAAACTACGCCCGGGCGATCGCCCAAAGCATCCCCGGAGCAGAATTTTACTCGCTGGGCAGCTTTGGCTTAAAAGTGATGGAAGTTATCTTCGGTCGAGCTGGTTTGTACCTGTATCTCAACGGCAGAGTTAAAGTGTGGGATACCGCCGGCCCTCTGGCTCTAGCAAAAGCAGCCGGATTGGTTTGTTGCGACTTGCAAGGTCAACCGCTGAGGTGGACTAAAGATGCGATCGAGCCGGAGACTCTGGCCCACACCCAGTCAATCGCGATCGGCTGGCCAGAATACATAGAACCTCTGTTGGGCAAAGTTCAACAGGCAGTGGCAGGCTTGTAAACCCGTTTAAGATTAAAGAATCTGTCAATTTTACGTGAACCGGGCCTCTGCACCCTTATCATCAATTAAAGGAGCAACGGATTGTTTGTGTTCCCAAACATCGATCGTTCCCTAGCTGTTGGGTGTCGCCTAATCATATTTCCCACCTCCGCGAGTTTGCGTCAGGAACCTCAGCCCTGACGGCGTGAGGCTTGGAAGAGTAATCTGACAAGCCATTCTGACGGGCCATCGTCTTAACTGACTACGTTTTTTGAGTCACGACACTCCTTGAATGCGAAGCCAGTTTTGGGCTCTGTCGCTGAAGGTTAAACAGCCCTAATGTCACTGGGGCAGTGCTTTGGGCCCAACAAGCTCACTAAACCAAGGCGCAGGCTAACATCACCCCGAAAGGGAGGCTCGAAAGAGCAAAACACTATGCGTACAGGGCCGGGAAGTTTGAGGCGGTAATTGTCCCGCTGAAAGTGCAACACAAAAGCACACCGAGCCAACCAGTCCCAAGGCGGTAGTAATCAAAAAAAGACAATATAAAGCCGTCCTAGAAGGACGGAGTTTCTACCCATTTTTTTGATGAAGACAGAAGCTTTCAGTGAGCTATTCCCTCTATTTAAGGGTGCTAACCCAGAAACCTTGGGAGGGCTGCTATCAAATGCCGTCAAGCATGAGTATCCCCCGGGCCGAGCTGTGGTGATGGAGGATTCTTGGGGCAACGCGATTTACTTTGTCGTGTCTGGCTGGGTAAAAGTCCGCCGCTTGTCAAACGATCGAGCTGTATCAATGGCTATTTTAGGACGGGGTGCCTTCTTCGGCGAAATGGCCATTCTGGACGAATCTCCTCGATCGAATGACGTACTTGCTCTCTCGCCGGTGCGGCTGCTGAGCGTCACAGCTCAGCGATTTATCCAAACCCTGTTTAAAGACCCGCAATTGCACCACCGGATGCTGCAACTGATGGTGCGGCGGCTCCGCCAAACCAATCACCGCTATCAACTCCGAAACCGCCAGCCAGCGGTTAAACTAGCAAATACTTTAGTCGAGCTGGCAGAAAACTACGGTCAGAAAACTGCTGAGGGCAAAGAGATCTTCAATATTCCTTATGAAGACTTAGCTGATGTCACAGATATCACCCTAGATGAAACCAGCAAAATTATGGAAAAACTCGATAGTAAAGGTTGGATCAAAATAGATCCAGACCGCGAAACTATCCATTTGATCAACCTCAAGCACTTGATTAATTTGGCAAGTCAATGACTGATGTTACTTCTTTGGATACCTCGTCGGCTGCCGACAACCGTCAGGGGCAACTAACAGCACCGACAATTCAATATTCGGTGGCGATGCCGAATCCTGAATCCCACCTCTTTGAAGTAACTTTGCGCGTGCAAGGTTGGTCGGAGCCGGTTCTGGATTTAAAAATGCCTGTCTGGACTCCCGGTTCTTACTTGGTTCGAGAATACGCCCGCCACCTGCAAGATTTTAGCTCCCATGCGGGCGCTCAAGCTTTACCTTGGCGCAAGCTCAGCAAAAATCACTGGCAAATCGAGACCGATTCGGTGTCAGATGTCACGGTTTTCTACCGCATTTTTGCCAACGAACTGACAGTGCGAACCAATCATTTAGACTCGACGCACGGTTATTTCAATCCGGCGGCTTTGTGCTTTTTCTTGCCCGGTTTTGAAAGCAACTGCTACACCGTAACCGTTGTGCCACCGCAGCCCGAATGGCGCACCGTTACGACTTTGCCACCTGTTTCTGACCAAAATCTTACTTTCGCTGCTGCGGATTTTGACACTCTCGCAGACAGTCCTTTTGAGATTGGCTGTCACGAAGTATACGATTTTGAAGTGATGGGAAAACCCCACCAGCTAGTTGTTTGGGGAAAAGGCAATTTAGAACCAGATCGCACGATTCGAGACATCAAAAAAGTGATCGAAGTCGAGGAAAAAATGTTCGGCGGTTTGCCTTACGAACGCTATGTGTTTTTCCTGCATTTGTCCGGCTCTGGTTTTGGTGGTTTGGAACACAAGGAGAGCTGCACTCTCAACTATCCGCGTTTTGGTTTTCGGGCTAAGGAAAAGTATGAACGCTTTATTCAGTTGGTAGCTCACGAGTTTTTTCACCTGTGGAATGTCAAGCGCATTCGACCGAAAGCTCTTGAAGTATTTGACTACGAAAAAGAAAATTACACTCCTTCTTTATGGTTCTCTGAAGGCACTACCAGTTATTACGATTTGGTGATTCCTTTTCGAGCGGGTATCTACAGCGTGAAAGGTTTTTTCCAAGGTATGGCTAAGGAAATTACTCGCTTGCAGACGACTCCGGGGCGGAGCGTGCAGCCTCTGAGCGAGTCGAGCTGGGATGCTTGGATTAAACTTTATCGCCGGGATGCTAATAGCGACAACTCGCAGATTTCCTATTATTTGAAAGGGGAAATTGTGTCGTTTTTGCTGGATTTGTTGATTCGCGCCAAACACGGCAATGAGCGATCGCTCGACGATGTGATGCGTTTGATGTGGCAGAAGTTTGGCAATGCTAATTCTGCCCAAAACGACGATTTTGACCTGAAGTCGGGAACAGACGGCAAGCCGGCGTATTTAACCTCAAACGGACAGTTAAATTCTCCTTCGCTGCCAGCAGAAATAGGCTTTACTCCCGAAGAGTTGCAAAGTGCGATCGAGTCGGTCGCCGGCATCGATTTGAGCGACTTTTTCGCCCGCTATATTGACGGCACAGAAGAGTTGCCTTACAACAAGTATCTGGAACCTTTCGGGCTGGAACTCATCGCAGGTGAAATTGACCAAACACCTCGCATCGGTTGGACGTTGGGACTGGAAAACGGGCGGGAAATGGTGAAATTTGTCGAAGCTGAATCTCCGGCACAATTGGCCGGAATTGATGCTGGAGACGAGTTGCTGGCGCTCGAAGGTTTTCGGGTAAATGTAGAACAAGCGGGCGAGAGACTAAAAGATTTCAAGCCTGGGGATATCGTCTCGGTGACAGTTTTTCACCAAGACGAACTGCGGACTTGTCCTGTTACTCTCGCCCCGCCGCGCCCGATGCGTTACTCGATCGTGCCGGTGGAACAGCCCACCGCTATTCAGAAACAAAACTTTACTGGATGGCTGGGAGTTCCTCTATCGAAATTGTCAGGAACCCCATAGCTAAAGCTAGGGGCTTATAGACTGTCCGGCTCTTCGAGCGGGATGGAACAAGCCAAACCTG